>NZ_JAGYGS010000013.1:0-79674 GCF_018991185.1 Lactiplantibacillus sp. 7.2.4 | reverse complement strand
TCCAACCTTAGGGGTTCACTTTAACCTCAATCATCATGATTGGGGTGGCATGCTTTTTTGAAGCTGGGTCTGTGCCTTGATCTGCGCGCAGTCGTGTTAACAGTCTGTGCATGGTATTTATCAAACTTTTGGCAACAGAGCATGCTTTGGTGTGGCCCCGTTTATCAGGCCCATTTTTGCGGACTTTGCAGTGGCCCTTAATTGTGCTTCAGTAGTGATTCTTACCCCTCTAAATCAGCTAAAAAGCTTGCCAAACAATACAACGAACCTAGCAAGTTCAAATAGTACGCCGAGCGCAAGGAACAGGACTAATGTAATCAGTCCGACTTTTTTGATTGTCATCTTAATCCCCCATTTTATAAATGATATACAACCGATGATATGATTTTATTACAAAACACCACCGCTGTGGAAGCAGGTGGGCTTGCAATTTATTTGAATCATCGGGTCCTGGGAACTTGTCCTGATCACCAAAGATAACAAAGTCCTGAATTCTAACGAAGGGAATTTTGTCGACTAAGTTCAAGACTAGTTGCCATTGAAATTTAGTATCATTAAGATGAGTGACTGATATTCAGTACGCTTCGCAGACTTCAAATGCCTTAACGCATCAACGATACCGTTTATAAGTTTGACTGAAGGTCCAGTCTCCTAATATTCAGTGGTCAATTGCACCCAGATAGGTAGCTGTTCATCTGCCATTCGAGCGGTTTCCCGACTGAAGGGGCTGGCGGACAATGCTCAAGGGCGAAATTCTTCTTGTCCGGGTGGGTTTCCCGGGTTAGAAGAAGACTCGTATTTGAAATTGCGCAGTGGTTTTCTGCGTGAGTTCAAATCGATGTCCGCCCTGTTCCAGCGTTGTCAGCCGGCCCCGGAAGTCGGACTAGGACGAGCAAATGCCGACGAACAAGTCACTACCCCATACATGAAAACCTCAAAATTAGAACATTCTTAAAATCCCGTGAGACAGCGTCCTGCTTGACTTTATAGCGGTTCCAAGGTACGCTTACCAAGTTAAATAAACTACAGATTGGAGTTTGCAGCATGCGTAAATATGGTGTGATCGGGTTAGGCCAAGTCGGTGCGACGGTGGCTTATACGTTGGTTCAACAAGGAATTGTTGATGAATTGGTCTTAATTGACAAGAATGAGGCCTTGGCGAAGGCCCAAAAGCTCGATTTAGACGATACGTCTCCTCGGCTAAGCTCAACAACTAAAATCATTTTAAATGACTACGATGCCTTAGCAGACGCCGAAGTATTGATTGTGGCTTCCGGTAATATTGGGGCAATCGATATGAACAGTTCAAAGGGGCGCTTTGGTGAATACGATTTGAATCAAGCCATCGTCCGTGATATTGCGCCTAAAATCGTGGCGTCCGGCTTCAAGGGGATTCTTATTGATATCATGAACCCATGTGATGTGATGACCGATTACTTACAACGAATGACTGGGTTTCCACGCAACCGGGTCTTTGGGACCGGGACGTTCCTCGATACGGCACGGATGCAAAAATATGTGGGACAAGCAACTGGGACGAACGGTAAAAATGTTTCAGGCTATGTTTATGGCGAACACGGCAATTCCCAATTTGTCGCTTGGTCCACGGTCAGTGTGAATGGTCAGCCAATCAAGAAATTCCCTGGCTTGAATCTTGACCAGTTGGAAGAAGATGCGCGGCAGGGGGCCTTTGCTGTCATGGCCGGGAAGCACTACACCAATTTTGCGATTGCCACTTGTGGCGTACGCTTGGCGGAAGCGGTTAGTGCTGACGCGCAGCTCGCTTGCCCAGTTTCGGCGTTTGACCCACAATTCGGAACTTACGTCGGTATGCCGGCTGTGATTGGCAAAAATGGGATCGAATCCTTGATCCAACTTGAACTGACGGCTGATGAACAAGCGTCATTAGCGGCTTCAGCCAAGTTTATCAAGTCACAGGTCGACGTGCTGCCAGGTGCTGAAGTTAACGCATAATTAACACATGATCAAACGATTTAGTTAGGGACCATCAAGAGCGACCTGAGTAGTCATCAGTCGATCTTGATGGTCCTTTATAAAACTAGTGGGTTCTCTTGGGCAGACGGGCGCCAACATGCTAAATATAGAAGTTAAATTGGATATTTACGAGGTCATTTATGCAAGCAGAGAAATTGAAGCAGGTTAAAGATGCAGTTTTAAAATTGAGACAGCAACTGCGCTCAGGACAGCTCTATCAGTCGTTACCAATTCGGATGGACGGGCTGGTTGCGCAGTTGCCGCAGACGGTCACAACGACGGTGACGCTTCCTAGTGATGAGGAAGTCCTGCCCTTGATTGCGGACCTTCACGAACAATTAACGAAGGGCACGTTGACGGCCATCAGTGATGAGCAGATTCGACAGCTAATGGCCCATATTGGCTCACGTAATCCGCGTGTACGTGACCAGGGTGTTTATTATTTACTAAATGAGGCCTTGCAACAGCAAGTCCTGACAACGCAACAGCTGGGCGATATTTTCGACCAGTTGATTCAAGATGACGTGTTATTTGCCCATATCGATGAACCACAGAATGACGCCGTTTATCAGCGCTCATTTGCTGTTTTATTATTATCAGTTTTACTATATGCCGACCATGCGGGGTTAGCTTTCATGACCCCCGCACGCTTGGAACTCATCGTTACCCAGATGACCGCTTATATTTTGCTCGAGCAGGATACGCGCGGTTTTGTTGGGACGACCGGGTGGGCTCATGCCTATACGCATATCGGCAATATTTTAGACGAGTTAGCGGATGAATCAGAATTAGCGCGTGCGGATAAATTGCTGTTATTGGCGGCCCTGATGAGTCGTTACCAAACACTGACGACGCCCTTGATTTTTGGCGAACCAGAGCGCTTGTCGTCTTATTTGACGCTGATTTCCAATAAGGATGAGTTGTATTGTGAGTACTTGCTGATGGCACTCAAACGGTGGCACCAACGGTTAATGGCCCACCGTCACCCCAATAGTGAAGCAGAATGGACGCAGATCTTTAATCGGAATCGGTTGCTAGAAGCCTTAGCACTCCATGATGATTTGCCAACCGCGGTGGTCGATTATTTAGATGATGAATTGGAATTTTTAGGATAGTTTTGAAAGGAAGTCTTTTGAATGCAAGCAAAAGCAGTTGGGGTCTTACAAGGATTACCGATCAGTGACCCACGGAGTTTACAGGACGTGACCATTGACGTTGCACAGCCACAGGGACGAGATATTCTCGTGGAAGTCTTGGCGACGTCGGTTAATCCGATTGATACGAAGCAGCGTCAGGGGCAGCCTGAAGTCACGACACCACGGATACTAGGCTTTGATGCTGTCGCAAAGGTCCTGGCAGTCGGGGAGGCCGTTACGACGATCATGACCGACGATATCGTCTATTACGCTGGTGCGGTCGACCGTCCTGGTAGTAATGCCCAGTATCAACTCGTTGATGAACGACTCGTGGCTTGTGCACCGAAAACCTGGACGACAGCAGAATCGGCAGGCTTACCGTTGACGACTTTGACTGCGTGGGAAGCTTTGTTTGAAAAGTTACCTTATACGGCAGCTGCGGATGCCAATGTCGGTCACAGCGTTTTAATCATTAATGGTGCCGGTGGAGTTGGTTCCATGGCGATTCAATTGGCCAAGTGGGTCGGGCTCACAGTGGTCACGACGACTGGTAAGCCTGAAACGACTGCCTGGGTCAAGCAACTTGGTGCTGATGTCGTGTTGGATTATCATCAGGACTTGGCGCCACAACTGGCCGCTGCGGGTCTAGACAGTGTCGAGCATGCGATCCTACTGCATTCTACTGATCTGTACTTGCCAATCGTGACCCCACTGGTCCAACCACTCGGGACGATTGTGGCGGTGGTGACGAATCAGAAGCCGCTACCGATGGACTTGCTGAAGCCCAAGAGCTTGAACTTTGCTTGGGAGTTCATGTTCACGAAGGCCAATTATCGGCTGACGACCATGGCGACGCAGGGGATTATCTTGGCGCGCGTCGCTCAGCTGGCGGATGCTGGGATCATCGTTCCAACGACCAAGCAAACGTTGACTGGCATCAATGCAGCTAATCTGCGGCAAGCCCATGAAATCGTCGAAACAGGCCAAATGTTAGGTAAAGTTGTTTTGACTAGCCCCTTCAATGCTTAAAAAAGCATGTTTTGGTTGCAAAAATGTTTCCAATTGTGCTCAGATATTGTAGAATTAATTAAGCCGTAGTATGAAATAAACCTTGATAGGATGAACAAAATTATGGAGACACAAAAAAAGATCCACGTTGGGATGTTATTTGGCGGGAACTCTTCAGAACACGATGTTTCAAAGCGTTCCGCTCATAACATTTATGATGCCATGGACAAGAATAAGTACGATGTTGATTTGTTTTTACTGACAAAGGACGGAATTGTGCTAAGTGATGCCGCAACTCGGCGGGTATTTGATGGTGAACCAGAGGATCAAGTGGTGGCCGAAGAAATGCCGAAGTTGGACATGAGTGATCCATTAGCGCCCATCAAGAACCTTGCACTCGCTAAGGATATTGATATTTTCTACCCAGTTGTGCACGGTAATTTAGGTGAAGACGGGACCTTACAGGGACTCTTCAAGCTATTGAAAAAGCCGTATGTTGGGAGTGGCGTGTTAGCTTCTGCTGCTAGTTTCGATAAGGACATTACCAAGCAGATTTTGACACACCATCACATTCAGAACACCAAGTATGTCGTGGTAACGCCTGAAAACCGGGAACAAATGACCTATGCTTATTTGCAAGCACACGTTGGCGATCATTTATTTATTAAGCCAGCGAACCAAGGGTCATCGGTCGGGATCCACAAGGCTGAAAACGAGCAGGAATATCTGGACGGCTTAGCAGATGCCTTCAAGTATGACTACAAGATTTTGGTCGAAGAATCCATCGACAATCCGCGTGAAGTCGAATGCTCAATCTTGGGTAACGAAGATCCGAAAGCTTCTAAGCTTGGGGCCATCGATGTCCCTAAGACGGATACGTTCTACGACTATAACAATAAGTTCGTGGACGCGAGTGGTGTGACCTTCGAATTACCTGTCGAATTGCCCGCAGACTTAACACAACGGATTCAACAAATGTCATTAGATGCCTTCAAAGCCTTAGGGTTGAAGGGCATGGCCCGCGTTGACTTCTTAGTTTCTGAAGATGGCGAACCTTATTTGGGCGAAATCAACACCTTACCTGGTTTCACGAATATTAGTTTGTATCCGAAATTATGGGAAGTCTCAGGAATCAGTTATACTGATTTGATCGATCAGTTGATTCAACTTGGGTTTGATGAATTTAAACGTCAATCTGAAATTCACTACGATTTTGTGGCTTTGGACGCAGAATAATTGGTGAATGTCGTGGTGGTTGGGATGAAGTCATTCATCGCAACCACCTTTTTTTACGAGGAGGGGTCAAAGTGAGTCATCGCGAAGGTCAATGGTTGGCGAGTCGTCGACAATTAACCGGACCATTCGCAAGCTGGTGGCTAGTCGGGTTGTGGCTGGCCCTGATAGTGAAGTTACTGGGCATTCAGTTGGGCGGCATCGTCACACTTGGGGGCTTACTGTTACTGAGTTTTTGGCTACCGTTATTCGCTGTTCGCAGTAGTCGTCGGCGCTGGACAGTCCGACAAATTGGCCGCTTATGGTGCCAATTAGTTGTACTGGCTGTGTGGTGGTTACCGCTCGGCTGGTTCAGCTACTTACCGACTGTTCAGGCGAGTTTGAAGTTACCAGCGGTTTGGCAAAACTGGCTTTTTAATACCCGTTATGAGTGGCTGCCAGTCGTCATCCCGTTGTGGCTGTTCTGTTGGTTAGCGAGTTGGAAATGGTTAGCAGGGGTTGCTCAGTTGATGGCAGTGCCGACCAGTTGGCGTGATTTTTGGCGCGCTGGGCGACAAAAACATTGGTGGTCGGTATTCAAAGCCAGTTTTGCCAAGCTGTTGGCAATCATTGGTTGGCTGGGGCTAGTGGTGATTGGCACTGGCTTCGTTTGGCTGAGTGGCATCGCGCCGCTGGGCAACGTCGGTAACCAACTGGTCAGTCGGGTGCTTGCTATCATTGTGCTCGCCATGGGACAAGCTTGGTGGTGGCACGTATTGATGGGTTGGTGGTCGATTCACTGGACTGATTCGAAAATCCCCGTACGGCCAAAGTGGCAGGGACGACTGTTAATGCTGATTGGCGGATTGGGTTTACTAGGCTATGCGGGTTGGTGGCTAGGAACGCCTCCTGAGACCACACCAGCCGTGATTGCCCATCGGGGTGTCAATGGCCATGACGGCGTACAGAACACGACAGCGGCGCTCAGAAAGACCGTTAAGCAGACGCATCCCGATATGGTGGAGATGGATATTCAGCCGACCGCCGATTTACACTGGGTCGTGATGCACGATCCAACGCTGAAAGCTTTGGCTGGGCAAGCTGGAACCGTCCGTGATTATCCGGTCAATGATTTGAGTGGTTTACCGCTGCGTGAACATGGCCAAACGGGGCGGTTGAGTACGTTTAAACAATACTTCGCCATTGCCCAACAGTTACACCAGCCACTATTAGTCGAAATCAAAGCAGTCGGACCGGCTGACCAATTGATGGGGCCGTTTGCGGACCGCTATGCGCAGTCGCTCGTGCGTCATCAAGGGGCCGTGCATTCGCTGGATTACCGGGTGATTGAACGGTTGCATCAGCGGAATACCAAGTTATCAGTGGGGTTCATTACGCCATTTTATCTGACTGATTTTGCAGATTCGGTCGCAAATTTTTATTCGCTACAAGCGTTGACAGCCACCCGTGAACAGATCAGTGCTGCACATCGGCACCAACAACCGGTCTATTTTTGGACGGTCGACCGGTCGTTTGACATGCAGCGCTTAGCGGCGATGGGGGCGGATGGCATCATTACCAACCGTCCTGGACAGTTGCGCCGTGTCCAGACTGACAGCAGCCATTATTATTTTTATCAATTGATAAATTGGTTCCTGGAGTGGTTATAATCTGCTGAAAAGAATATGAGAAGCAAGCTTAATTATTAAGGACGCAGATTCAGGTTGTTGAGGGTGTCATGACAATTACTTTTGACCTTATGTAAGGCTATTTGGCCCGGCTTTGAATCGCTTTCAGTAGTTATCACTTTTAATGAACAAGGCCTTAATTTGGCTGGTTAACAAACTGGGTCAGTCGATAATTAATAAATGACCTAACGCGGTTAACATGGTATAAACTTAATATTAAATAAGAATTACGCGTATTTCTTGCTTAAATTCCGTTATGTGAATATAATTATATGCGTAATTGGTATTGTCCAATTGACTAGGACTCAATTATTCGAACGTTTTAATGAGGATTGATTAGGTGTCACGATACCCTTACTTACGAAGTGGGGTCGGGTAAGGGTAGGTACAACTGAGTTTGGTTTAAGGCAGATCAAAAAAGAGGGGTTAAGTATGAGAATATTAGGCGAAAAGGTGCGGCAGTTCCGGAAGCGTAAGGGCATGTCGCAAAAAGAATTGGCAGAGGGTATTTGTACCCAGGCAACGATCAGTTTGATTGAGAAAAAAAGCAAGATTCCTAGTATGAAGATTATGATGAAAATCTGTAATCGATTAGGAATTCGTTTGTCAGAAGTGATTATTGAAAATGATGACCAGTTATATCGGACTTTCAAAAAAATTGATTCATTGATTCGTCACACGCAGCTCCAAGAAGCGCAGGATGTCTTTCAACGGATCCGGCCAAAGCAATTGCGTAGTAATAATGACAAGAAACAATATTACTACTACGAAGGCTACTTACAGCTTGTCTTGAACGACAACGCCGACGAAGCAATCTTCAACTTTGGCTTGTTATTGAACCAGTTTGTGAAGTCCAGCCATGATATGTATGCTATTTTAGCCACTTTGGGGACCGGCTTGGCTTACGAACGTAAGCAAGCCTATGATAAGGCTGAGATTTTTGTCAAACAGGCCGTGGCGACCTTGCATACGATCGACGCGCAAGCGATGCCAATGGGCGACGATGACTACTTGCAAAATGAGATTTTGATTTACGCTTCAGCCGCACAGCTCTATGCGAAGATCAACTTCCCAGAAGAAGCCCTTGAGTTAATTGACTTAGCCCTCAAGAAGGCCCAAGAAAGCCAGTCATTGTACTTGTTGGATCGGTTATATGCACAAAAAGCCGCCAACGAGGTCGTGTTAAATAACGTGCAATCCGCGCACGACCACTATTACGTGGCCTACGCGTTGAGCCTCGTTACGCACAACACTTCTTTAACTGAAAAGATTACCAAGGAAATGGCCGCTTACCACATTGCACCATTGCAAGTGGCAAACGAAGCTTAATTCGCGATATGAGCCAGCTAACGCTAGACCAGCCTAGTAGGAGGGGATTCTCTCTTTCTATGAGTGCCGGCGTCGTTAGCTGGCTTTTTTTTGCCGTTGTCAGTAGCCCAACAATGGCGACATTCTCACGATGTTATCTCCCAGTCAACATCACGCATTGTGTTAGTCAATTTGTCATGAATCATGCTGTTTTCTAAGTTCAAGTGCTGCCAGCTGAACCCCGCTGGAAACGGTGCGAGTTACTGGAAACTTGCTGTTGTACGTTCGTCCTAAGCCGGCTTCCAGGCATTCTGGGCAATGGCCGGAACGTGGTGGACAGATTTAAGCCGACAACCCACGTCTTAAATACTGGTCTTTCACGTTAGCTGCAGTATGGATGAAACGTGTTCGGGTCAGACTGGGACTTCCGGTTAGCTACGCCAGAACGCCAAGCGGAAAAGCACCGCTTAACGCTCTAGCTAGGCTAATCCTCAGTCCCAACCGTCTGAGCCTCACACTCTGAGAAGCACTGGGCCTTGCCCAGAATACCTTCCAGCCGGGATGGTATTCGAAAGGCGGACATGTGCGGCCTCAACTTTTTGTTGGATTAGTCGTTGATTCTTGGCTAACAGTCATTTTGACATTTAACTGTGAGACTTGTTCTCAATGATAGCTAAACTTTCTTCCCGGATTTTAAATCATCGAATCATCGGGTTCACTGGACTTGCCATAACTTTCTTTGGTCGGCCTGAGATAGCAAAGTTTCGAACTATAAACGAGGACAATTTTATCGACTAATTTCAAGATCAGTTGCCATTTGGATTAGTGAGTAACATTTAGGAAATCTTCCGGTACATAAATACCATAAAGCATCACAGTTTCCGCTTAATCATTTGCCTGAAGAACTAGGCACTTAAGATTCAGTGGTCAATTGTACCTAGATAGGTGGCCGTTCATCCGCCATTCGAGCGGCTTCCCGACTGGAGGGGCTGGCGGACAATGCTCAAGGGCGAAATTCTTCTTGTCCGGGTGAATTTCCCGGGCTAGAAGAAGACTCGTATTTGAAATTGCGCAGTGATTTTCTGCGTGAGTTCAAATCGATGTCCGCCCTGTTCCAGCGTTGTCAGCCGGCCCTGGAAGTCGGAATAAGGAGATCACCGGCTGACGAACAGCAATCCAAAACAGCATGATTTAATCATCTTTACTGCTGAACAATAACTAGTATGACGGGTCAACATTATAGACGACAATCAGGATGGCTTTGAAATGCTGTGCAACTTCAGGCTATCAAGCACAAAAAGACGCGCCAAGACTTTTCAGCCTTTAGCGCGTCAATCATGATTAATAAAGCTTATTTCTTCTTAGGTTTTGGTGCAGGCTTATTTTCTAAGTCAGTCCGAACCACGAGCACGTCACAAACAGCCATCCGGGTGACATATTCAGTGACGGAACCAATCAATAAGCGTTCAACGGCATTTAAACCGGTGGCGCCAATCATGATTAAGTCAATGCCCATGTCCTTAGGAACGTCCCGTGCGATAATCGTCTTTGGTGCGCCATACTCGATGGAGTAATCGACGTTATCTAAGCCGTCCGCTTTAGCCTCAGCAACATACTTGTCCAGTGTCTTTTGTGCGGTATCCGTAACTTGTTCAACCATGGTCGTATCAAAACTAGAAATGTTTTGGAATGCCCGGGTGTCAACCACGTGCACCATGTGAACGGAAGCGTTAGGGCCGTTCCGTTTCGCGACCGCGACCGCCTTCTTAAATGCTAATTCCGCTTCATAGGAACCATCAACAGGAACTAAAATGTGTTGGTATTGTTGTAACATCATTCTCACCCCTCATTACTTTATAACTATATTGTAAAGGTTTTCGTGAAAAATAAAAAGCGTTTTCTATGAGATTTGCATAAAACTGACCAAAATTAGTGCAATGGCCATCATAATCAGCGACCCACTTGCCAATACAATGGCAATCAACATCGTCGTTTGGACAAAAATGGCGACCAGGCAGCCGAGTGTAACGAGTAACATCAAACCACCACCATAACGGGCGACGTGTTTGATGGTGGGTGCCTTATTTGGGTCGAAAAATAGAAACGGCCGTGACTGATGGGTCAGTAAGTAGTAACTGAGCCACCCGGCAATTAGGGTGTAAAGGACGAGCAGTATAGTAATCAAAATGTGCCTCCAATAGTGATGATGGTTTTATTTTAGCGGATTCCAGAACGGAAGACAACTGCAACGCAGGGGATGAAATGCCGGGCGCAGATTGGACCGTCAGCGAACCAACCGGTTAGTTGGTGAAGTTAGTTGCCGCATAAAATTGTGAATAAAAAAAGGGCCAGGACAAGTCCTGACCGACGGAAGTAAACTTCCGGAAAAACTAGTGGTGCCGTTAATCGCCCTTCAGTATTGACCCGCTTCAAGGCAGGTGGGACGTTCTGACTAATCCGCTAACTACCAAAGGATAAGGTATGTTATGGGATTAGCTAACGGACATCCCAAAGTAGTATTAATTGTTCGGCAACACTTTGTTTAGAGCAATGCGCACACCTTAGTAATTTCGACTCTTAGTCTAGCATATAAAAATAAAAGTTGCAATTATAAGCACAGCTTCGCGATTGTTAGCGGTTTCGCACGTTGGCTTTTAATAATTTCTCGTATTGTTGGGCAAGGGCAGTTTCGTAGCGACCATTCGTTTTCGGTTCGTAGTACTGGTCAGACTTAATCGCGTCTGGTAAGTACTGTTGCGCGACCCAGTCTCCGGGGTGGTCGTGGGGAAAATCATAGCCGACACCGTGACCGAGTTTAGCCGCCCCTTGATAATGGGCGTCCTTGATGTCGTCTGGAATATCACCGAAGTGTCCGTTGCGAACCGTCGTCAAAGCGGCATCAATTGCACTGATTCCAGAATTGGACTTCGGCGATAAAGCTAGCTCGATGACCGCGTCGGCTAGTGGAATGCGGGCTTCCGGAAAGCCCAGTTGGTCAGCGGCTTGAACAGCCGAGACGGTGTGGGCGCATGCGGCTGGATTTGCTAGACCAATGTCCTCATATGCGATGACCATCAGGCGGCGCATGATACTCTTTAAGTCACCGGCTTCCACCAACCGGGCGAGATAATGCAAGGCTGCATTGACGTCCGACCCGCGAATCGATTTTTGAAAAGCGGAGATGACATCGTAGTGGGCGTCGCCATCTTTGTCAGCTGAAAGGGCCTTTTTCTGTAAACATTCTTCAATTGTGGCTTGCGAAATGGTGATCGTCCCATCCTCAGCTGGGGTCGAAGAAAGTACCGCGAGTTCCAGTCCGTTAAGCGCACTCCGTAAATCACCATTGGTGGCCGTGCAGAGATGATGCATGGCAGCGGGATCCAGATCCACTTGATAATTACCGAGACCGTTAGTTTTGTCAGCAAGCGCCCGTTCAATTGCGTGCTGGATATCGTCAGCGGTCAGTGGGAAAACTTGAAAAATTTGCGTCCGACTGCGAATCGCCGGATTGATGCTGATGTATGGATTTTCAGTCGTGGCACCAATCAAAATGATGCGGCCACTTTCTAAGTGGGGCAATAAAAAGTCTTGTTTGGTTTTATCGAGTCGGTGGATTTCATCAAGCAGTAAGATTACAGTCCCGCTCATTTTAGCCTCTTCGGCGACGATTTGGAGTTGCTTTTTACTATCGGTCGCCGCGTTGAGCATTCGGAAGGCGTACTTAGTCGAGCCCGCAATCGCGCTGGCGATACTCGTCTTGCCGGTACCCGGTGGCCCGTACAAAATCATGGATGATAACCGTTTGGCTTTGACCATCCGCGCAATGATTTTGCCCGGACCGACCAATTGTTGCTGACCGACAACGTCTTCAAGTGTTTTCGGACGCATGCGATAAGCTAATGGTTGTTGCATCGTGTAATTCCTCCTTGCAAAACTAGTCCCAACTATTATAGCATTTACAGTGACCGACACCGAATAATAGGTTTACGTGTTGTGTTGGTTATGATATGACAATAAAGATGATTAAACGTACCAGTTCTTAAGCGCCAAATCCGCCAGCTTGGACCCGCGAAAAGCAGTGAGGTGTTACGTGAGCCTCAATCGATGGTCACCTTGTGTTAGCGTTGTCGGACAGCCCCGAAAGTTGGATTAGGTGATATACTCAGCTGACTAACGGTAAACCAACTACTGGCACGTTTTAATCACCATTCATCAAAATCAATTATCGCAATGCGTATAGGTTTAGCAGACTAAATAAAAAATAAGGACTGATCATTATGGAATTAGATGCAGTTGGTAAAGCAATTGTTCAGTATCATTTGGTCCCGCTCGTTCATCAGACGAACCTCGGGCTGGAAGTCACGATGCAGCGTGTTGATCGCCAGGGCCACCTCGCGACCACACCACATCCGCAGAGGTTTGGCAGTCCTCAGCAAAATCGGCAATTGCGACCGGGCTTTGCGGCTAGTACGTTAAAAATAGCCACACCCGTTCGGCACACGATTCCAACGTTGATGGCCGACTTGAACGGGCTAAACATGGCCGCTCGTCGGACGTTAGCAGCTGATGAACAGCTCTGGCCGCTGTCAAGTACACCAGTCTTGCCGGAAGACTTATCGACGATTCAACTGGCGGATGTTGATCAAACGAGTTACCAGCACCGCCGTGACTTGGCTCAGCAGACGGACCTCCAGAAACTACTGACGACTGGGACGCACGTGAATTTGAGCCTCAATGAGCAACTATTTACGCGGCTGTATAGCGAAGTCTTTCATCAGCAATATCATAGTTACGTCGATTTTCGCAACGCGATTTATTTGAAAGTCGCACAAGGCTTTGTGCGGATGAACTGGCTGATTCAGTATCTATTTGGAGCATCACCGCGATTAGCTGTGACCGATACCAAGACGCGGCCACGGCGCAGTAGCGTTCAGCATCCAGATGGGCGCTACCAACCCGTCAATGGGGACTACACGACGATTGACCGCTACGTTGCGAAATTAACGGCTGCAGTGCGTCAAAAGCAGTTGTTATCTGTGAACGATTTCGATGGTCCAGTTCGGTTTCACAGTAATGGCCAGTTAGCTACGATGGCACGCCAAGGGGTCTACTATGTTGAGTACCGCGGCCTTGACCTGGATCCAACCAAGGCCAACGGGGTCGACGCCAATGTCATCGCGCTGATGCGTCTATTGGCCAGTTATTTCGTGATGATGCCTGGTTTGCCAACCAAACTGGTGCCACAAGTCAATGCCCAGGCGGACCAATTAACCCAGCAGGTTTTAGCTGAAAATCCAACGACCGCCAGTGCTCAGGCCATTCCGGCAGCGCAAGTTTTAGATGCACTGGCCGATTTCGTGAAAGCGTATGGATTGCCGAATGATGACGCCGTGTTGTTGAAACAGTTAAAGCAACGGGTCACCGATCCGAAAAAGACGCCGAGTGCGCGGATTGCCAGTGAATCAGAACCGTTAACTTGGGCGTTGCAACAGGCAGCTAACTATCAGGAAGCAGCAACTGAACGACCATTTGAACTCGATGGCTTTACTGGACTGGATATTTCCAGCCAACAAGTGGTGCAGGCGGCGCTGACACGTGGTATTCAGGCAGATGTGATCGACGAGTCCGCAAATATTTTACGATTAACGAAGCTCGGTCAATCACGGCTGGTGGTCAATGGCAGCGGCACTGATTTGAATCCACAAGCCTTGACGACGGTTTTACAACATAAAGCTGCCGCCAAACAAGTCTTGGCTGAACACGGGGTACAGGTGCCCGCTTCACAGACTTACCATTCGGCCAGCCAGTTAATCGACGACTATGACCGCTACGTTCAAGCGGGCGGTATCGTGTTAAAAGCTGCGAATGCAACCCATAAAGTGGTCGTTTTCCGGATCATGCCAGAACGGCAGTTGTTCGAACAAGTCGTCCGGCAATTATTTGAGCAAACGCGTGCGGTAATGGCGGAAGAAGTCGTGGTTGCTTCAAGCTATCGCTTCTTAGTCATTGGCGGTCACGTTCAAGCGATTGTTGAGCGGCTCCCTGCTAACATCGTGGGGGATGGTCGTTCCACCGTTAAGACCCTACTTGCGCGCAAAAATGGCCGAGCATTACGTGGACCTGCCTTCCAGTACCCACAATCAGAACTTCAACTAGGGACAATCGAACGTTATCGATTGGCTTCCTATCATCTTGATTTAGACTCGGTCGTCAGTCGTGGAACACAGATTTTATTGCGTGAAGATGCGACCTTTGGGAATGGGGCAGACGTGCTCGATGCGACTGATGACATGCATCAATCGTATATTCAAGCGGTTGAAAAGTTGGTGGCGGACTTACAGTTATCCGTGGCCGGTGTGGATGTTATGATCCCAAACCTATACGCCGAATTAGTGCCTGAGCATCCTGAAATGGCGGTCTATCTGGGAATTCATGCCGCACCATACTTGTATCCACACTTATTCCCAACATTTGGGACGGCGCGGACGGTGGCGGATACGCTGGTGGAGACGTTGTTTGCGGAGTAGAGCTAGTTAAAGCCAAAAGCTTTGAGTGAATTCTATAACCGAAGAGATAAAGCATAATCTTCTCAATTGAACGATAAAGAGATCAGTAAACAAGTAAAATTAGAAAACAATTATAGAGATAACGGTTTATCAATTTTGATAAGCCGTTATTTTTTTAACTGATTAACGTTAAAAACTATATATCTTAAAGTTATTTACTGAATAATCATTGATATATTAGTCACTCAAACTAAAAATCAAGAGCTAAAATGTTTCAAATCATCGTCATGAATTTGAGTTTGGCTTGGAATGTGTTAAGCTAACTTCTAATCATTTTCTAATTAACAGGAGGATTGAGAATGGAATACAAAATTATTCCGGCAGGAGCGTCAGCGGTCAATATCACGATGCCAAACCGAATTGATCCTGAAATCAATCGATTCATACTTGCATTGATGAATCAGTTGAAAAAATATATATCAGACGGTATTCAAGCGATGGTACCCGCGTATCGTACGCTTACGGTGTTTTACAGGTCAGACCAGTTGACGATGCCCCAGATAACACAAATTATCAATAATGCGGCGTCAACTCTTGTTGTTGAGGACGCGAAAACCAAGCATATTCTGCATATTCCGGTTTGTTATGAGCCTCCTTTTGCTCCGGACTTGGAATTTGTTGCAGAACATGCACATTTAACAACGCGCGAAGTGATTACTGCCCATTGCCATCCTGATTATCTTATTTATATGTTGGGATTCTTACCTGGATTTGTCTATCTGGGTGGTTTAGCCTCTGAGATTGCGACCCCACGACTAGAAACACCTCGGAAAGTTGTACCAGCTGGTGCGGTAGGAATTGCCGGGTCACAAACTGGGATGTATCCTGTTGAGTCACCGGGCGGCTGGCAGATAATTGGTCAGACGCCGGTACAGTTATTCGATGTCAATCGGACACCTGTTATTTATTATCATGCGGGAGATTACATTCATTTTGATGCAATTAGTTCCCGAGAATACTGGCAGTGGCGTCGGCATCCACAAAAATTAAGCTTAACTGAACAGAGGTGTTGAATTATGGGGATTAGAGTTGAATCCGGTGGCTTTTTGACAACGGTTCAAGATGAAGGTCGCTATTTAGGCATGGCGTCAGGGTTCTCGACTGCTGGGAGTATGGATCAGAATGCCGCACTGCGGGCTAATATTTTGGTTGGCAACTCAAAAGAGGCAGCTGTCCTCGAATATGCAATCATCGGCCCCACACTAATATTTACTAGTCCTAACGTGATTGCCTTTGGAGGGGGCCTGGTTACCCCAAAGCTGAATGGTAGCCTTATCCCAAATTTTATCTTAGCTGTTGAACGAGGAGACCGGCTAGAGATTTGGCAACTGAGAGCAGGTCGTTATGGGTATATGGCAATCAACGGTGGCGTCCAAGTTGCACCGGTTCTGAAATCACGGTCAACAAGTGTTTTGTCGCATGTTGGTGGATTTCACGGCCGGCGTTTGGAAAGTGGCGACTATCTTCAAACGATTCTACCTGATTGTTGGCCCAAACCATTACCTAATCATCAGGATCAGTGGGCGCTTACCATGAAAAATTCAGTGCAGTCGGCAAAACAACCCGTGGTGATCCACATTACTCCTGGACCACAAGCTGACTGGTTTTCAAAAGAAACTTGTGCAACATTCGTTCAAAACGACTATGTTGTCGGTCAATCGTCTAATCGAATGGGAATTCGGTTGAAGGGAGATAGCATAGATACTGGTGAATTGCCGGAGATGCTGTCTGAAGCAACCGTTATGGGTGGCATTCAAGTGCCACGTGGTGGACAGCCAATTATCTTATTAGCTGATCGACAAACGACTGGTGGATATCCGGTTATCGGGGTTGTTGTCCCAAAGGATCTCAGCATGTTGGTTCAGCTAGTACCTGGGCAGCTACTCAGATTTGAATGGCAGTCGTTAAGGACCAGTCAACAAGCAGAGAAGGTGTCCCCTTGGCAGATGCAGCCACAAATATCGTTTACTCATAGACGGGTTGCCGCACAGATAGAACGATTATTTAAAGCAGGAGAGTGAAGTCATGGATGTTAAAGAAATCAAAAGTATTATGGCGTTGATGAGTGCGTATGGCGTGACAAAGTTTGATTATCGAGAGGGTGACCGACACTATCACCTGGAACGTCAGCCTGTTGACGGTGAATCGTCAGGGCTATCAGTAGCTGATGCTGATGATAGTGATTCTAGAAAATCAAACCGTGCTGCAACTTCAATATCAACCATCAAGGCGCCCTTAGTTGGCATTTATTATACTGCTACCAATCCAGGAGAAGGGCCACTAGTGAAAGTTGGCGACCATATCAAAAAAGGTCAGACGGTTGGCGTCATTGAGGCGATGAAGATGATGCACAATATTGTTTCGGATAAGGAAGGAACAATTACTAAAATCTGTGTTGGTAATGAAGAAACTGTTGAGTATGATCAAGACTTGCTGGAAGTGAGTTTGGATTGAATTTGAAAGGAAGAACTTCATGAAACGAGTACTGATAGCTAATCGTGGTGAAATCGCCGTACGTATCATTCGGGCATGCCGGGTGCGACACATACAGACCGTGGCGGTATACTCGACCGTTGACCGCGACGCTTTACATGTTCGGATGGCAGATATGGCAATTTGTATTGGGCCTGGTGAGCCCCAAGAGAGTTATTTGAATCAAGCGCGACTCATCAGTGCTGCACAAGTCATGGGTGCTGACGCGATTCACCCCGGTTACGGCTTTTTGTCAGAAAATGCTGAATTTGCCCAACGATGTATAGATAATCATTTGATATTCATTGGACCGACACCTGAAACAATTGCGCTACTCGGCGACAAGGCTGCAGCTAGAACTGCCATGCAAAATGCCAATATACCGGTTATCCCTGGAAGCCCCCGGTTGACTGATGTCCAGAAAGCCTGTCAAGCAGCGTCAAATATTGGATATCCTGTCATGCTGAAGGCTGTGGCTGGTGGCGGAGGAAAAGGGATGCGAATTATTAATGGCGAAGAAGAAATGAAGCAGGTGTTTTCAATTGCTAGTGAGGAGGCCAATGCCGCTTTTGGGAATGCAGAAATGTATATAGAAAAGTTAATTCTGAAACCGCGGCATATCGAGATTCAAGTGCTGGCGGATGAGCATGGACATGTTTTGAGCTTGGGAGAACGGGATTGCTCATTACAGCAATATCATCAAAAAGTAATCGAGGAAGCACCAAGTAGTATTGATGTTGAGAGTCGAGTAACTTTACAACAGCTTGCACGCAATGTCACCAAGACATTGGGGTTTCGTGGTGTTGGAACGCTTGAATTTCTGTATTGTGCACCCGGACAATATTATTTTATGGAGATGAATACGCGTATTCAAGTTGAACATCCAGTTACAGAATTGATTACAGGTCTTGATTTGGTAGATGCACAGCTGGGGGTCGCTAACCAAGAGCCCTTGTTGCTTCAACAATCGGATGTTCAACTAGACGGTCATGCAATTGAATGTCGTGTAACGGCGCTAGCCCCTGGACGTGTGTCTGGACTACACTTGCCAGGTGGAAATGGAATTCGTGTGGATACTGCGCTATATCAGGGTTATATGATTCCGCCAAATTATGATGCACTGATTGCAAAAATCATCGCCTATGGTCCAACTAGAGCAATTGCAATACGAAAACTGCAAGTTGCAATTTCAGAGACCGTAATTACGGGGGTTCCAACCAATCTTGATTTCGTTGATCAACTCATCCATAACGCTAAGTGGCTAGATAATCAGTTTGATATTGAATTTATTGATGAAGTTGTAAAAAATAGGAGGTCACACCATGACACCAGCAATGTTCAGACAAGCGTGTCGCCAAGGACTATATCGGGAACAAAGTAGTGGCCAGTGCCTAGGGTATACGCAAGCAAATTTGGTTATTTTACCAGAGAGCGAAGCTTATGATTTTTTGTTGTTTGCTCAGCGTAATCGCAAGGCTTGCCCAATTCTTGAAGTGACAGATGTGGGTTCAAGAAAGTTGAGT
This sequence comes from Lactiplantibacillus sp. 7.2.4, assembly GCF_018991185.1. Classification (NCBI taxonomy): domain Bacteria; kingdom Bacillati; phylum Bacillota; class Bacilli; order Lactobacillales; family Lactobacillaceae; genus Lactiplantibacillus; species Lactiplantibacillus sp. 7.2.4. The sequence continues at coordinate 60,766 of NZ_JAGYGS010000013.1, read as the reverse complement.
GTATTTGCAACAGATATCGATATTGCTCGAGATTGTCCCCAATATCGAGTTTATAGGAATGGTCAGCTCGTTGATAGTCCGTATGAGGTGAGTTCAATTTGGCAATCGGATTTTGTGACGTTTCTGATTGGCTGTAGTTTTTCATTTGAGTCAGCCTTATTAGAAAACGGTATTGAAATGAGACATATTACGTTGAAGAAGAATGTCCCAATGTATATGACTAATATTAAAACGACTCCGGCAGGACGATTTCACGGTAATGTGGTTGTCAGTATGCGACCAATTCCTGCCAAGCAAATTGCTCAGACTATTGCAATTACAGAACAGCTACCGCAAGTACACGGAATGCCAATCCAAGTTGGACAACCAGAGTCACTTGGAATCACTGATTTATCAAAGCCTGATTTTGGGGATTCAGTCCCAATTTATAACGGGGAAATACCAGTTTTCTGGGCGTGTGGTGTAACCCCGCAAGCGGTGGTAATGCAAAGCAAATTACCATTGGTCATCACGCATGCACCTGGACATATGTTGATGACTGATATTTTAGATACTGAGTTGACAAAAGTTCTGGGTGAATAATACGAGGAGTGTTGAGATGAAAATTGATTTAAATTGTGATTTGGGTGAAAGCTTTGGGAGATACTCACTTGGGATGGATGAGCAGGTGTTAGCAGTGATTACATCAGCGAATATTGCTTGTGGTTTTCACGCGGGTGATCCTGAAGTCATGCAGAAAACCGTTGCATTGGCGCATAAAAATCAGGTTGCTATTGGCGCACATCCTGGTTTTCCTGATTTGGTTGGCTTTGGCCGCCGCAAAATGCAATTGACTCCAGCAGCGGTTGAAGCAGATATTGTTTATCAGCTTGGGGCATTGCAAGCGTTTTGTGGTGGTACGCCACTGCACCATGTTAAGCCACACGGTGCACTATACAATATGGCAGCCGATGATTTAACACTTGCAACGGCAATTTGTAATGGGATTGCAAGTGTTGACCCGAGTACTTGTTTGATTGGCTTAGCGAATAGTAATTTGATTAAAGCGGCTCGTCAGGTTGGTTTACCCTATGCTCAGGAGGTTTTTGCGGATAGACAATATTTGCCTAATGGCAGGCTAGTTCCCCGCAATCAACCCAACGCGATGATAGCAGACGAAGACATTGCCGTTCAAAGGGTGTTACGAATGGTTAAAGACCATGTTGTAACTGCAGTCGATGGTAGTGAGGTTTCAATCATACCCGATACGATTTGTGTACACGGGGACGGTCCTAAGGCGTTAGCATTTGTCAAACGAATTCACGCTGCATTAATTGAAAACCAGGTAGCAGTTACTGCATTCTGATTTGTGTAGACTAATATTGGTTCATCGAAGTGTGGGTTCTTGAAGGGATGGTAATGAGATGAAGAATGAGAAGGCGATTAGTAAGCGTTCAGCATTAAATGTCGCAATGGGCGCGGCTTTTATGATGGCGATGGCGGCAGTTGGACCAGGATTCCTGACCCAGACTGCGACTTTTACTGGAAAACTAGGTGCCAATTTTGGATTTGCCATCCTAATTTGTATTTTGGTAGATATTGTTGTCCAATTAAACATTTGGCGTATTATTATTGTTTCCGGAAAGCACGCTCAAGTATTGGCTAATGAAGTCGTTCCTGGACTTGGGTATCTGTTAACAGTCCTGATTGTGATTGGTGGGTTCTTTTTTAATATTGGTAATATTGGTGGTGCAGGTCTTGGGTTAAACGTTCTTTTTGGGATCTCTCCTGAGAATGGCGCCATTATTGCGGCGATTGTTGCAATTAGTCTTTTTTTAGTAAAGGATGCTCTACTGGTTGTAGATCGTACTGTTCAGGGACTGGCAGTTATCAAGATTTTGATATTAATCTATATTCTTGCTGTGACGACCGTACCGTATCAGAGTGCGGTACAACACACTTTCATACCTAGTAACATTGACTTTTATTCCATCGTCACGATTGTAGGTGGTACGGTTGGTGGTTACATCTCTTTTGCAGGTGGACATCGCTTATTGGAAGGCGGTGTACATGGTTCGCAGTATTTAAAGACAGTTAATGAAGGCGCACTGACCGGAATTGGTGTTGCATCAGTCATTCGCGTCATGCTATTTTTGGCAGGATTAGCGGTGGTTGTCAGCGGACATCAATTAGATGCCAGTAATCCGGCCGCGACAATCTTCAAAGTTGCGGCTGGTGAATTTGGGTATAAATTCTTTGGATTATTATTGTTAGCAGCAGGAATGACGTCAACACTTGGCTCGACATTCACATCGGTATCGTTTTTAGATTACCATACGGCAAGTGAAACGAATCCACGCTGGCGTCGTTGGCTAATTATCGGTTTTATAGCAGCTGCAACGATAATCTTTTATTTTATTGGTAATCCAGCAAAGGTCCTGGTCGTCGTTGGCGCGCTCAATGGATTAATCCTACCAATTGCACTGGCAATTTTATTGATTGCTGCAACGTCGCATCGAATTATGGGGCAAAGTTATCGTCATCCGGTCTGGTTGCTAATCAGTGGTTGGGTGGTCGTGATCTTTATGGCATTTGCGGGTATTCGAACGATCATGTCGATTCATATTTAAAGGATGTTAATCTAAGCTGGAATACGTGTAATCAACTGATTAGTACGAGTAGGCATTGGTACATTAAGACTAACCACCACTATCCCTCGGAAACTTACAACAAAAAATCGGTTTTTAAGCCCCAACTTAAAAACCGATTTTTTGCGTCGAAATGGTTGACCTAAACGTTGAAGCCAAGCATCAAAGCATCCAGGAAACCTGCTTCGAAATTCTTCTAAATACTCCCTTGTGTTTCAAACAACTCGCTGTTATAATCTATTTAGATATATATCTAAATAGGTAGTGAGAAGGTGGGGTTCAGATGGCATTGAATACAACGTTCAAGGCGATTGCTGACCCGGTGAGACGGCAAATTCTGGAGGAGTTGCGAAAGAATCGACAGTCGGCGGGCGAGATTGCCGCGCACTTTAACTTGAGCCAAGCGACGGTTTCGTATCACCTTAAATTATTGAGGTCCGCGGGTTTGGTTACCGTCACTAAAGAAAAAAATTATTTGTATTATGAGTTAAATGCGAGTGTGTTCGAAGAGATGTTGACGTGGCTGTATCGGTTCAGTGGCAAGCAGGGGGATGACAATAATGATGAAGCGTAGTGTGCAATTATGGTTGAGTTATATTGTGATTTTATTACCGATTTTGTATGGCGTGGCCAACTATCAAGCGTTACCAGTCCGAATGGCAATTCATTTCAACTTGGATAATCAGCCGAATGGCATGGCAAGTAAAGCGGTGGTCGTTTTTGGTTTGCCATTGTTAATGGTGGTTTTTCAACTGATCTGTGTGGGCGCCACACGATTGAATGCGACCCACAAAGGACCAGCGCCACGATTTGAGCGGATGATGATTTGGATCGTGCCCGTACTGTCTGGCGTGATTTATGCCACCACGATCAGCTACAATTTGGGTCATCGGATGGATATTTGGCGGATTGCCATCAGCCTGGTGGCGTTCATCTTCATGGCAATTGGCAACTATTTGCCGACGATTAGCGCTAATCAGTACGCACAGGTGCGGCGTGGCACCCGGCCGATTCATCCGATGGTTTGGCGGCGCGTGCGGTATTGGTTAGGTTACACCTTAGTTGGTGGCGGGATATTGTTATTATTAAGCGTCATGACCACGCAGGTGATTGCGATCATCGTCATGGTCGTCGTTATCTTGGCGTTATTTGCAATGAGTTTGTATAGTGCGTTAGCGCATAGTTAGCGCATGAAAAAAGCCCGGACGACTTCAAGTTTAAAGTCGTCCGGGCTTTTGTTATCTGAATGCTTATAATAATTTTTTGAATTTATCTAACAACCCAGCTGGCTTGTTATCATCTTCGTCAGTCGACATGCCTTGTGCTGGATAGCGATGGGCAATATCAATATCGTCTTGGTTGATAGCCGTTGCCGCGGTGAACACCAGGGCGTAATTGTCATCAGCGGTGCGATAAATATCATCTGTTTTGATGGTGAATTTGATATTGGCGTGACTCGCAGCCTTGATGTAGGGCCCAATCAAGTCCTGTTCCAGATTGCCATTGATGAATAGTTGGTTATCGGGATGGGCCGCAAAAGCCTGGGTCAGTGCATCGACGTAGTCTGCCTGCTTAATTTGCGCCACGGTCACTGCGACTTCGACGCGTTCACGAAATGTCCCAAGGTACTTTCGTTGTTCGTCGGGATGCAGCTTTGGCGTCCCGTGGATGGCAGTTTCGATTCGATCGACCGGTTGTTTGTCTGTTTCAGCCATTGTCTAACATCCTTTCCTAGATAGTAATTATCATTGTAGCATGTTCCCGTCAGAATAGCGAAGAGAAGGGGGTGGCGTTCGGATTGGTGGTGCGGTATGGTTAGTGTAAACGACTGATGGAGATGAGTCTCGTGTTTACGAATCAAGATTTTGAAATCTTTAATGACCCAACACTGGCTGGACGGATGCAGCTGATCAAAACGGTGATCGACCCGAAGTTTGAGCAACTGGCACCGCTGATTATTGACCACTTACAACAGCCAAACGGTGCGCTATTTTATGCCCATGTTGCCAAACATCTGCGGCGCCACAAGAATCCGCCGGTAGATACGTGGGTGGCTTTTAGTCAAAATAAGCGGAGTTATAAGGCCTGGCCGCATTTTGAACTCGGTTTGTGGCCCGACCGGCTCTTTATCTATTTTGATATTTTGGACGAATGTAAGCCTAGTGTTCAGGCTAAAATGGCGATTAAAGATTTAACGCCCAAGCTCATGGCGTTGCCCGCTGGTTATGTCATCAGTAATAATCACGGTGAAGCCAAGACAATGCCCGCCACTCCGGCCAATATTACGGCAGCAATTCAGAAATTTGATCAGTATAAACATAGTGAACTGGTCGTGGGGCGGTCGGTCCAAGTGGGAGACCCGTTGTTTGATAATCCGACTGAACTAACGGCGACGATTTTGACAACGTTTGAGCAGTTACTCCCAATTTATGAGCAAGTGATGACTGCCATCAATTCCAAGAAACAGTAAATTGAGTACAAAAAAACCGCCGCAACCGCGACGGTTTTTAATAACCGGAAATTAAAGCTTGTTGTAGTATTCAACGATTAATGATTCGTCGATATCTGCTTCAAGTTCTTCACGTTCTGGTAAACGAGTTAATGAGCCTTCAAGCTTATCAGCATCGAATTGAACGAAGTTAGGACGTGCAACCACGGCTTCAACGGCGCCAGTGATAACAGCCAACTTCTTGGACTTTTCACGAACTGAGACAACTTGGCCAACACTAACTTCGTATGAAGGGATGTCAACGCGCTTGCCATCAACAGTGATGTGACCATGGTTTACTAATTGACGTGCTTGACGACGAGTCGTTGCCAAACCTAAACGGTAAACCATGTTATCCAAACGACGTTCGAGTAAGATCATGAAGTTAACACCATGCTTACCTTCGTGAATCTTACCAGCTTTGATGAATAAGTTAGCGAATTGACGTTCAGTTAAACCGTACATCATCCGTAACTTTTGCTTTTCACGTAATTGAGTACCGTATTCTGAAAGCTTACCACGACGACCTTGGCCATGATCACCAGGTGCGTAAGGGCGGCGAGCTAATTCTTTACCAGTACCTGAAAGGGACATTCCCAAACGACGGGAAATCTTCCAACTTGGACCTGTATAACGAGACATAAAATGTTTCCTCCAATAATTTTAGTTGGAGTAAAATAATCCGATGTAAGTTCGATATTCGTTCAGATTGGACTGCAGGGTTCACCATTGCAGCCGCAGGTTACTAACTGACCAAAATATTGGCACCAATCTGTTGACGAGCTTACCCACTTACTGCTGCATTATTTTACACAAAGAGTAGCATAACACGTTTAGTAATGGTTAGTCAATGTGCGTCGTTAAAATTGCAACGAATTCAGTCAATTCAGCCTCATCTTCGGCACTAAAACGGTCTAAGGATGGGGAATCAACGTCGAGGACGCCAATTTGGTGACCGTCTTTGGTGATTGGAACGACGATTTCAGAATTGCTGGCACTATCGCAGGCAATGTGGCCTGGAAATTGATGAACGTCCGCGATCCGTTGGTTAGTTTGCGTTTCAAAGGCCGTACCAACGACCCCTGCACCGACTTTGATGTGCATGCAGGCAACTTTGCCTTGAAAGGGACCGAGGTCGAGCTCGCCAGTCTCATCATTAAATAAGTAGAAGCCGGCCCAGTTCAAGTCGTCATACGTACTGTTGAGGAGGGCGCTAGCGTTGGCTAGGTTCGCGACCAAGTTCGTTTCTTGAAAAAGTAACGCGTCGAGCTGTTGGTTCATAAGTGATGTTTCGGTGGTAGCCATGTGAAAATCCTCCTTGAATGTTAACAAATTGTTACTGTCCGTTAGTTACGTCTATGTTATAATTTAAGATAGATTTTAATTGGATTTTCAGAAAAAAGCAAGGCTGCGGTTCTCAGCAGGGTGAGGCGCAACGCAATTAAAACGGAATAATTAATGTAAGGGGTATTCGTATGCAAGTAGCAATCGGCATTGTGGTGGTTGCGATTGTCATCTACGCGGCGGTCAAGGGCTTTCAATATTATATTGACAAGCAAGTCCGCCAACTGACGGAGCGCCAACAAGCGTTAGTGAAACAATCACAGACCACGGATTTCGAAAAAATTGAACAACTCGGACTAACGGGCGGCTCGTTAGAAAAGTTGGAAGCGTTGCAGAGTGCTGATCAAGAAGTGGAAAACGACCAGTTGCCCGCAGTAAGCGATAAATTGGCGACAATTACCACCGAGGCGCGCGGCATCAAGTTCTTAGACGCCCAACAAAATTTAAAAAAAGTCGCGGCACTGTTGGATCAAATCGAACAGCGGCAGGCCGAAATTCGTGACGGGCTACAAGCCTTAGATGACGCCGATGCGGCCCACCGTCAAGCGGTTGCGAGTTTAGAGAAAAAATATCAAAACTTGCGGAAGACGTTGTTGTCGCAAAACTTCTCGTTTGGCCCGAGTATCGACAAACTTGAAGATCAGCTCGCCAACTTGGAAAGTGACTTCGATCATTTTTCTGAATTGGCGAAGGCTGGCGATCACGATGCGGCTGAAAAGGTCCTAGACCAGTTACATCATGATACCGGTGCCCTTGAAATGGATATTGACCGGATTCCACCGATTTATAAAGACTTAGTGAGTGGCTTTCCTGATCAATTAGCTGAACTAGCGAGTGGTTATCAACAATTGACCGCCCAACATTTTCACTTTGAAGTGGATTCAATCGAACCTGAGATTCAGGGACTCAAACAAGCCATCGATGATAACACCGCGTTACTGGGCGACTTGAAAGTCACCGATGCGGAAAATGGCAATCATGCCATTGAGAAGCGTATCGACCATTTGTACGATGTGATGCAGGCAGAAATCGACGCTAAAGCCATCGTTGACCAACGCCAAGAAGAGATCAGCAAGTTCTTGACGCACGCGATGAATCAAAATCACCGCTTACAAGTCGAATTGGACCGGTTGGCACAAAGTTATACACTCAATAACAATGAAGTTGAACGGACGCGTGAATTAAACGAGCAATTGAAGAATATTCAGGCGGTTTATCAAGCCGATACGACTGCGATTACGAGTAAGCAAGCGGTCTTCAGTGAGATTGCAGCTCACTTTGAGGAGCAGGACAAACAACTCACCGGCATTGAAGAGGAACAAGTGGCAATTAACCAAGGTGTTGCCAACTTGACTGCGGAGGAATCTAAGGCCCATGAGACCTTGCAACGGTTTGATTTTGAAATCCATGCGGTCAAACGCCAAGTGGAAAATCTGAATCTGCCAGGTTTACCTAAGGATTATCTGGATTACTTCAAGGTCGTTTCTAAGGAAATCGAGCGCTTAGACCATGATATCAATAAACTTGTGATTAACATGGATGATATTACGAAGCAACTCATCGTGATTCAGGCCGATATGGCCACTTTAAAAGAGAAGACTGATGATTTGACGGATGCCGCGGTGATTGCCGAACAACTCTTGCAATATGCTAATCGTTATAAAAACAGTCATGAAGATGTTCAAGAAGCGAGTGTTGAAGCACAACGGTTGTTCAACGAAGCCCATGACTACGCACGGAGCTTGGAAGTTATTGCGACGGCGGTCGATAAGGTCGATCCTGGCTCTTACAAACGGATTGAGGACAGCTACTATGCTAATAAGCAGGCGGCTAGTTCAGATGCTGATGCTTAGTTAGCGCCAATCAAGAAGATAAATGCCAACCAGTTGGTGGTGATTGTGATGAACGCAACCACGGCCAGCTGGTTTTTGATTGGCGTCAAAAAATGCCCGACAATTGCAGGATGATTGCTTGTGAGCTTCAGCGATACTGCTGCTAGCGTCGATTAATCGCGTTTTTGAAACAAAAAATCTTGTTTCAGTCCTAATTTTTGGTATAATTGCAAAGAATTCTTATCGAAAGTAAGTGCAAGGCACACTTTCTTGGAAAGAGAAGGCGTAGTAATGATTTATTTTGACAATAGTGCGACGACGCAAGCTGCTCCCGCCGTACTAGATACTTATACGAAGGTCTCTCAGAAAATCTGGGGGAATCCTTCTAGTTTGCATAACTTTGGTGAAACAGCCTTTCATTTATTGGAACAATCGCGCCAACAGATTGCCGATTTACTCGGCGTTCAGGCGCACGAAATCTTCTTCACGTCAGGTGGGACGGAAGGTGATAATTGGGTGCTCAAGGGGACGGCGATTGAGAAACGTGCCTTTGGGAAACACCTGATTACCACGGCGGTCGAACATCCGGCTATCCACAATTCGATGGAACAGTTGAAAGAACTGGGGTATGAAGTGACGTACTTACCCGTGGACCAAGAAGGCCGTATTAACGTGGCTGATTTGAAAGCGGCGATTCGTCCGGACACCATTCTGGTTTCCACGATGGCCGTCAACAATGAGATTGGTACGATTCAACCACTACTTGAAGTGGCTAATTTGTTAAAACAATATCCAAAGATTCACTTCCACATTGATGCGGTTCAAGGCATCGGCAAGGGCATTCAGAACATGATCATGAATGACCGGGTCGATTTTGTGACGTTCTCAGGCCATAAGTTTCATGCGACCCGGGGCGTGGGCTTTATTTATGCGCGGAATGGGCGCAAATTAGCACCGCTCATGAATGGTGGCGGTCAAGAAAGTAACTGGCGTTCGGGGACTGAAAACTTGCCCGCAATCGCTGGAATGGCGAAGGCCCTACGTCTATTATTGACGGGTGAGGACGAAAAGGTCACTCGCGAACGTGCCATCAAACAGCGAATCTACGACCACATCAAGACGTTCCCGAAAGTCACGATTTTTAGCCAACCGACTGATGGATTTGCACCACATATCCTGTGCTTCACGATCAATGGGGTGCGGGGCGAAACCATCGTCCACGCGTTTGAAGATCAGGGCATCTATATTTCGACGACTAGTGCTTGTTCGTCTAAGAAACACATGGCGTCAAGTACGTTGATGGCGATGCACGTGCAAGAAAATATTGCCACGAGTGCCGTCCGGGTCAGTCTTGATGAAAATAATACGTTGGCAGAAGCCGACCAGTTTATCAAAGTTTTTGATCAGCTTTATCAAAAATTCTCTAAAATCAATGCAGATGCATAACGGAAAGGAACTTGTTCATGCAGTACACTGAAATTATGGTACGTTACGGCGAGTTATCGACCAAGGGTAAGAACCGGCGGAACTTTATCGATAGCTTGGGCCGCAACGTCCGCAACGCGTTGCACGATTTCCCAACGCTCAAAGTTCATGCGAACCGTGACCGGATGCACATCATGTTAAATGATGAAGATGCTGCACCTGTCATGGATCGTTTGAAGTTAGTGTTCGGGATTCAAAACTTTTCACCAAGTATTCGAGTGGATACGGATATGGATGCGGTCTACGCGACGGCGATCGAAATGATCAAAGCCCAGTATCAACCGGGAATGACGTTTAAAATCAACACCCGTCGTTCTGACCACCACTTCGAATACGACACGAACCAGATCAACGACATGTTGGGTGGTCAAATTCTTGACCACGTCGACGGGATTCAAGTTAAGATGAAGAATCCAGATATCGTCCTGCGTGTCGAAGTCCGGTTGAATGGGATTTTCTTGTCATCCGAAACGATTCAAGGCGCCGGTGGTTTACCAGTAGGAACTGCTGGTAAGGGGATGCTGATGTTATCTGGTGGTATCGACTCACCAGTTGCCGGTTATCTCGGGATGAAACGCGGCGTTGACATGGAGATGGTGCACTTCTTTAGTCCGCCATACACGAGTGAACAAGCGCTCGCCAAGGCCAAACAATTAGCCTCGACGCTTGCCAGTTACTCTGGTCGCGTCAAGTTTATCCAGATTCCATTCACTGAGATTCAAGAGGAAATCAAGGAAAAGGTTCCAGAAGGCTACTTGATGACCGTGCAACGGCGCTTGATGATGCGGTTGATGGACGCAGTGACGCGTCAACGGCATGGCAAGGCGATTTTCAATGGTGAATCACTTGGGCAAGTCGCCTCACAAACCATGGATAGCATGATTGCTATCAATGATGTGACGACTTTACCCGTTTTACGGCCAGTGATTTCGATGGATAAGACGGAAATTATCAAGATTGCTGAAGACATTGACACCTATGATTTATCAATCATGCCATTTGAAGATTGCTGTACGATCTTTGCGCCACCAGCACCGAAGACCCATCCGAAGTTAGATCGTTCACGTGCTTACGAAGAACGCATCGACGTTGATGGTTTAATGGAACGTGCTTTGGCGGGAATTAAGATGACCGAGGTCAAACCCGGTGAAAACTACCTTAATGCTCAAGAAGACGTTTTTGCGGAACTACTTTAATTTTTATTTAAAAACGAGTGCCTAGCTAAATTGGGTGCTCGTTTTTTTGTTGCTTAGATAAAATAAGTCATCCGCATTGTGCTAGTTAATTCGTCATGAAGCATGATTAAATCATGCCGGTTGGGATTGCTGTTCGTCAGCCGATGCGCATCCGATTCCGACTGTAGGGGCTGGCTGACAAGAAGAACTTCGCCCTTGAGCATTGTCAGCCAGCCCCTACAGTCGGTAACCCGCTCGAATGGCGGATGAACGACCACCTAACTTGGTGCAATTGACCACTGAATACTAGGAGACTGGTCCTTCAGGCAAAGCTTAATCGGTGTCGATGATGACTGATGGCATTTAATTACTAAGAAGATTGCCTGAATATGATTCACTCATTTTAATACTATTAATTTTGATGATGACTAATCTTAAATTTAACCGATAAATTACCTTTGTTATTGAAGATTTTGCAATCTCAAACGACTTGAGAAAATCCTGACAAGTTCAGTGAGGATGTTTGTCAGATACCTTATCGCATGGGCAAAAGAGTTTATCTATTGTTAGAACCGGTCTGACAGTTGAATATCAAATTGGCCCTATAGCGTAGAAGCAAAGACTAATCTAACCAAAAGTTGGGTCCGCACATGTCTGCCTTTCGAATGCCTGAAAGCCGGTGTAGGAAGCATCCGCTACAGCAAGTTTACGGTAACTCGCACTGTTTCCAGCGGGTCTCAGCTGGCGGCTCTTGAGCTTAAAAAATGGCATGATTTAATCATCTATAATGCTAGAGAATAACAAGCACAAAATGTCAGTAATATATCAATATTGTTGAATTAATGTGTTAGCTGACCTAAAATAATGGTCATCATTTATGAACCGATGGCCTAGGTATGCTAGGATAGCGTTAGAAATGGGGCGGTGGGCATGGATTAGCAACAGTTATTGAAATTAAATTCAGTAGCAATTAATTCGAATATGCTCCAAGTCGGCCTCGAGCGTGAAGGCCAGCGGATCGTTGAAACTGGTCAATTGGCGCAAACGGATTTAGCGCCCGCTTTGATTGGAAAATTATCTGGGCTGCAGCGGGACTTCGCTGAAACTCAGGTCGAATTAGTAACCCCAGTTTGTCCCAATGCTGAAGCTGCTGGTAGGGCGTTGACTGGATTAACGCGCCAGGTTCGCCAGGGAATCGCGCCTGAACTGATCTGGCCCTTGAGTGTCCCACCAACCTTGCCTGAGGACGAAGCGCTGATTCCAATTGCGAAGTTGGACAGCGCGGCGGTTGCGTATCGTGAGGGTCTGGCGCAACGATACGGCCGGCGCCGGCAAATGCTGTCTGGTCTGCATTGCAATATCAGCTTAAATCCGGACCTGCTGACCGCATTATTTCAGACGCAGACAGAAATAACCGACCAGGTCAGTTTTCGGAATCAATGTTACTTGCATATCGCGCAAAATTATTTGCATTATCGGTGGATATTAACTTATTTATATGGCTGTACGCCACACGTTTGGCCAAATTCGGGGTTTCATGAGAGCCACCGGTTAGTATGCAGTCTGCGCAATGGTCCTGAAGGCTACGTGAATCGGCCTGGCCTGCATGTTTCCTATGCGTCACTGACACAGTATTGTGATAGTTTGCAGACGGCAGTCGCGCGGGAGCAGTTAAGTGCGGTCAAAGAGTATTATGGACAAGTGCGGTTGCGTGGTGGTCGTGACTTATCGACCTTGCGCCAAACGGGCATTCAGTATTTAGAGTTACGCCAGTTGGATTTGAATCCGTGGTCGATCATCGGTGTGACCAATGAACAACTTCAAGTGGTGACGTGGTTTACCGCATTGATGTTGTGGTTGCCAAATCCCACTGACCCGGACGCGTGGATTGACGCGGGTCAGCACGCTAACCAGCACGTGGCGTTAGAAGTGCCGGCTGCGAGGACCCAATATTTTGAAACGGGGATGCGGTTGGCTGCGACGTTACGTGAGCTTGGGCAAAGCTTACATCAGTCGGCAGCAGAAGACGTGGCAACGTTGATTGCAGCCAGACTGTGTGCGCCAGAATCGACTTTGGCTGCGCGTTGGTGTCACGAAACGCAGGGGTCAGTCACGCAAGCCACCCAATTGGCACTGCACCTTGCCGCACGTCGGATTTAACGCACTATCTTGTTGCAAATAATCCCGACCAGGAGGCTAAAAATAAATTAACGATTGATGAGGCTAAAGTTTGCGAAGCACCTGAAATTGCGGTAAATTTAAGCTATACTAGTTTCAAGGCATACATTGTCAATCATTAGTTATCGAAGGGGTGTTTTTCGTGCAAGTATTATTTCATGATCAAGCATTAGACCTAGTCGGTGAGCCACTAGAAGATGGCGATCAATTACCAAAGTTCAAAGTATTTACGACGCATGATAAGAAGATCAAGACCAAAGACTTACTTGGTAAGCCAGTCCTATTGAGTGTCATGCCCGATATTGATACGCGCGTTTGTTCGATTCAAACTAAGAAGTTCAATCAACAAGCCGATAAGTACCCCCACGTTCAGTTCGTCGCGATTTCCAACAACTCAGTAGCGGATCAAGCTGGCTGGTGTGCTAAGGAAGGCGTGAAAAATCTGACGGTGGCTTCTGATGAGGAGCTTTCCTTTGGGTATGCAACGAATCTTTATCTGCCCAATAATGGGACGTTGACACGCGCCATTTATGTAGCGGATGCGGACGGCAAGATCGTTTATCACGAAATCGTGCCCAATGTCAGTCATGAACCAAACTATGTGGCTGCACTGGAAGCTTTAAAACAATTCGAATAAAGATTGACGATAACCAGGAAATTCATTACAATAGTGACAACTAGCAATGAGCAAGAGAGTAGTGCTGAATGACGTCTTTAGAGAGAACGTGAGTAGTGGAACACGTTTGGCGTTTCAGCACGAAGGTAGCTTGCGAGCTGTTATTCTGAACGTTTAAGTAGGAATAGCCGGACGGGATACACCGTTCGTTAACAACGATGTTTAAGCTGTAAAGCAGTTACTTGTGATTGCTTTAAAATTAGGTGGTACCGCGAATCCATTCGTCCTAACTCAATTGGGATGAGTGGATTTTTTTGTACCCAAATGGAAAGGATGTGCCCCAATGTCAGAAGAACCAACTACTGATATGCCAACTAAGTATGATCCGACCGCCGTTGAAGCGGGCCGTTATCAGACTTGGCTAGACCAAGATTTATTCAAGCCATCGGGCGATAAGAAAGCTAAACCGTATTCAATCGTGATTCCGCCGCCAAATGTTACTGGTAAGTTGCATTTAGGCCATGCTTGGGATACGACCTTACAAGATATTATTATTCGTCAGAAACGGATGCAGGGCTTCGATACGCTGTGGTTACCAGGAATGGACCATGCCGGGATTGCCACCCAGGCAAAGGTTGAAGCCAAACTTCGTGAACAAGGCGTTAGTCGTTATGACCTCGGACGGGAGAAGTTTATTCAACAAGTCTGGGATTGGAAAGACGAATATGCGTCAATCATCAAGCAACAATGGGCCAAGATGGGGCTGTCATTAGATTATTCACGTGAACGGTTCACGATGGATGATGGCTTGTCAGACGCAGTTAAGAAAGTCTTCGTTGACTTATACAACAAGGGCTTGATTTACCGTGGCGAATACATCATCAACTGGGATCCGCAAGCACGGACCGCGTTATCTGACATTGAAGTGATTCATAAAGATGACCAGGGTGCCTTCTACCACGTCAAGTACCCATTTGCGGACAAGGATTACACGTTCAATGGTAAGCATTACATTGAAATTGCAACGACTCGTCCTGAAACCATGATGGGTGATACGGCCGTAGCGGTCAATCCAAGTGATGAACGTTATAAGGAATTAGTTGGCAAAAAGGTCATCTTGCCATTAGCCGACCGTGAAATTCCGATTATTGCGGATGCTTACGTTGACCCTGAATTTGGGACTGGGATGGTTAAAATCACGCCAGCCCACGACCCAAATGACTTCAAAGTCGGAAACCGGCATGACTTGAAGCGCATCAACACGATGAACGAAGATGCTACGATGAACGCCAACGCTGGTAAGTACGAAGGTATGGACCGCTTTGAAGCTCGTAAAGCGATGGTCAAAGATTTGGAAGACCAAGATTTGATGCTTAAGATCGATCCAATCGTGCATAGTGTTGGGCATTCTGAACGGACTGATGTTCAAGTTGAAGCCCGTTTATCAACGCAGTGGTTTGTTAAGATGAAGCCACTTGCCGAACAAGCTCTGAAGAATCAGACTGGCGACGATGCTGTCAACTTTATTCCTAAGCGCTTTGAAGATGCCTTTAAGCAGTGGATGGAAAATATTCACGACTGGGTTATCTCGCGGCAACTCTGGTGGGGCCACCGGATTCCAGCTTGGTATAACAAGACGACTGATGAAACTTATGTCGGGGTTGATGCACCCAAGGATCCCGAAAATTGGGAACAAGACCCTGATGTTTTGGACACCTGGTTCTCCAGTGCCCTCTGGCCATTTTCAACGATGGGTTGGCCAGATACGGATGCGGAAGATTTCAAGCGTTATTTCCCGACTAACACTTTGGTTACCGGTTATGATATTTTGCCATTCTGGGTATCACGAATGATTTTCCAAAGCCTTGAATTTACGGGGCGTCGACCATTCAAGAATGTGTTATTGCATGGCTTAATTCGTGATGAGCACGGTGTTAAGATGAGTAAATCACTTGGCAATGGGATCGACCCAATGGATGTCATTCAAAAGTATGGCGCCGATGCCTTACGGTGGTTCCTATCAAACGGTTCAACGGCTGGACAAGATGTCCGGTTCAGTTACACCAAGATGGACGCTGCTTGGAACTTCATCAATAAGATCTGGAACGCCAGCCGCTACGTTATCATGAACTTGGGCGCGATGGACAAACCGGTCTTACCAGCTGCCAGTGAATGGACGTTGGCTGACAAGTGGATTTTGAGCCGTTTGAATGCCACGGTTAAACAAGTGACGACGACCTTTGACAAGTTTGACTTCGGTGAAGCCGGTCGCGCGCTCTATAACTTTATCTGGAACGACTTCTGTGACTGGTATATCGAAATGAGTAAGGAAGTGCTGACCGGGGATGACGAACAAGCTAAAGCCAACACGCAAAATGTGTTAGCCTACGTGCTCGACCAAATCTTACGGTTACTCCACCCAATCATGCCATTCGTTACAGAGAAAATCTGGTTGTCGATGCCACATGAAGGCCAATCATTAGTCGTTGCGCAATATCCGGTGGACCATCCAGAATTTGACGATGCGGACGCTGAAAGTGATATGGCTTCATTGATCGAATTGATTACGGCTGTTCGGAGTATCCGGGCTGAAGCAAATGCAAAGATGTCGTCAGCGGTCGACTTGTTGATCAAGACGGATAACGCCCGGCT
Organism: Lactiplantibacillus sp. 7.2.4; assembly: GCF_018991185.1. Classification (NCBI taxonomy): domain Bacteria; kingdom Bacillati; phylum Bacillota; class Bacilli; order Lactobacillales; family Lactobacillaceae; genus Lactiplantibacillus; species Lactiplantibacillus sp. 7.2.4. The sequence continues at coordinate 44,369 of NZ_JAGYGS010000013.1, read as the reverse complement.
ACAGTCAGTCTTCAAGACTAATGAAGATTACATTCAACGGTTTGCACATCCAAAGACCTTGTCAATTGGCGCTGATGTGGTTGCACCGAAGTTAGCCATGACTCAAGTGATCAGTGATGCGGAAGTCTATATCCCACTTGCTGAATTGGTTGATCTGAATGAAGAAATCAAGAAGCTAGAAAAAGAACAGGCGAAGTTTGAGAGCGAAGTCGCACGTGCCACTAAGAAACTCGGTAACGAACGCTTTGTGGCCAACGCGCCTGAAGACGTGGTTAATAGTGAAAAAGAAAAATTAGCTGATAACCAAACTAAATTGGCTGCTTTGAAGCAACGGTTAGTCGACATTAAAGCGCAAGCTTAGTTAGTCGTATGACTCAGTTTATCGCTGAGTTAATTGGTAAAATGGTAATCGTCCCAGTTGTTCGGGAGGGTTACCATTTTATTTTAAATGAACGGGTAGAAACGATGTCAGTAGGTGGCATCTTAGGGAGGAAAGGCAAAAATGATTGAGACTTATTCGGATGCGTTAGCCTTTATTCACGGCCGAACGAAATTTAAAAAGGCGCCGACATTGCAACGGATGCGTCAATTTTTACATGAACTTGGAGACCCACAATTACAAGTCCATGGGATTCACGTTGCGGGGACCAATGGCAAAGGCTCAACGGTTGCCAATTTACGGGAACTGTTTATGGCTGATGGACTGACAGTCGGGACGTTTACGTCACCGTTCATCACGCGTTTCAATGAGCGCATCAGTGTCGATGGCACGCCAATCAACGATACTGACTTGGTGGAACTGGTTCAACAGGTGCAACCGGTAGTCGCCAAGCTGGATGCAACCCTGGATAGCGGTGGACCGACGGAGTTTGAAATCATAACGGCCATGATGTTCTTATACTTCGCCGCCCAACCAATTGACATTGCCATCATCGAGGTGGGCCTGGGTGGTTTATATGACTCAACCAATGTCTGGACACCTGCTGTCAGTGTGATTACGACGATTGGCTACGACCATATGCAGATCCTAGGTGATACGCTGACGGCGATTGCGACCCAAAAAGCGGGAATTATCAAACCACAAATCCCTGTCGTTGTGGGCAAACTACCAGCTGAAGCGCAGGATGTCATGGTTCAAACGGCGGCAGACCAGCAAGCACCGCTACGGACGCTGGATGTTGATTTCACGACTAAGTTATTAGCGCCTCAGGGTTGGCAGGAGCGGTTCAACTTTGATGGTTTAGATGAACATTTTAAAGATTTGACGACCCCGTTGCTCGGCGATTATCAAGTCGATAACGCAGCGGTCGCGCTGGCGGCTTACCTCACTTATCACCAACAGACGCAAGTCCCTGTTAGTGCGAGTGATGTTAAAAAGGCGCTGGCTGGAACTCAGTGGCCGGGTCGCTTTGAACGGTTAAATGCGGACCCACTGATCATGATTGACGGTGCACACAACGAGCCCGCAATCACCGAACTGGCGGCGACTTTACGTGAACGTTTTGGACAGCAAACGGTGTATGTGATTTTTGCCGTTTTAGCAGATAAACAGCATCAACAGATGATTCAAACGTTGGGCGCTTTACCCAACGTCCACTTGTTGTTAACGCAATTTGCAGGTCCCAACGCCAAGCGGCAAGCGACTGATCCCAGCACATTAGCCGCTGAGATGCCTAGCGGTCATTCAGCAGCCGTCTTTGACAACTGGCAAGCCGCACTAATGCAGGCGTTGCAAGAAATGTCGAGTGACGACGTGTTATTGCTGACTGGCTCGCTCTACTTCATCAGCGACGTCCGCGCTTATTTCAAACAGGCGGATGCAGATTAACCACACAACTAATCAGCGCACCAAGCTTAAATTTTTAGCTTGGTGCGCTGATTTTTTTAAGCTGTTAACGGCATGAAAAATCATTGAAACGTGCTGAAGTTCAAGGGCAGCCAGCTGAGACCCGCTGGAAAAAGTGCGACTCAGCGTAAACTTGCTGTTGTGGCGACGTCCTAGGCCGGCTTCCAGGCATTCTGGTCAATGGCCGGAACGTGGTGGACACAGATTTAAGCCGACAAACCACGTCTTAAATACTGGTCTTTCACTAACCAAGCCAAAAACGCTTGCTAAGTGAAATTTCACCACTGGGCCTTGCCCAGAATGCCTTCCAGCCTGGGATGGTACTCGAAAGGCAGACATTTGTGGACCCAACTTTTTGTTGGATTAGTCGTTGATTCTTAGCCCACAGATATTTTGATATTCCACTGTCAGACTAGTTTCGAATGATAGCTAAGCTTCCTAACCCATGTTTTAACTTTTCAAATCAGCAGTTTCACTGAATTTGTCAGAACTTTCCTTAGTCGTTTGAGATAGTAAAGTCTCAAATTATAAACGAAGGTAATTTATCGACCAAATTCAAGATTAATGTCCGTTGAATTTAGTCGATAAAATTCAACTGATTTTTCAGTGATTAAGCGTGATAAAACATTATTGAGGCCAATTAAAAGTTTGCTTGAAGGACCAGTCACTTAATATTCAGAGGTCAATTGTACCCAGATTGGTGGCCGTTCATCTGCCATTCGAGTGGCTTCCCGACTGGCGGGGCCGGCTGACAATGCTCAATAGCCAAATTATTCTTAGTCGGAAGTGGGTTGCTTCCGGCTTAGAATAAGACTCGTATTTGAAATTGCACAGTGGTTTTCTGTGTGAGTTCAAATCGACGTCGGCTATGTTCCAGCAATTGTCAGCCGGCCCCAGAAGTCGACGTAGGATGAGCATGTGCAGACGGACAGACATCCGACAATGTGGCACGTTTCAATGATAAATAATGTTACTCAAAAAAACTTTTTCAAAAAAACTTCAATAAAAATAATGGAGACTCGTCGTGCTTGCGTATCTACTAATTAGAAAGGGTGTTTTTGATGACGATATTAGAAGAGGCATACGTACCAGTGACCCAAGCGCATGAGTTAGTTCAGCAGTATTTTGCGACGTATTTACCAGCGGAGGAGGTCGATCACGCTGTCTGGATGTTTGAACGGTCGTATCCATTAGAGGAAGCGACGGATTGGTTACACGAATCGTCTAAGGATCCAGTGTGGAACCGCCTGATAATCGGATTACGATGTGGGCAGTTATTGCCACGTCCGGCGCGTCGATTGTTAGACCAGGTGTATGGCAGTGAACAGTTAGCGCGGACGTTGTTGGAAGATTATGCGCATCTTGAGCAGGAACAGCTGCAACTCTTGTGCCTGGATACCAAAAACAGCGTATTGCGGCGTGAAGTTGTTTTTCAGGGGACGATCAATAGTTGTCCCGCACAGCCACGTGAAATCATTAAGCTGGCGTTGATGACGGTGACGGCGAGAATTGTCATTGTTCACAATCATCCCAGTGGTGACGTCACACCATCCACTAAGGATATTGAATTTACCAAGCGGCCCAATTGGCTTGTGAATTGATGGGAATGCCGTTGTTGGATAGTTTTATTGTCGGTGTAAACGATTACTATAGTTTTGCGGAACAGGGCTTAATAAATTGTAATACGGATTCGCAATAGAATGTGGTAAAATAACGGGGTTAGGACCGATTGTTCATCGGCCTGATCGCGTTTTTTGTTAAATTTTATCTAAGTTAAATAGTGAAGCTGTATTTTTTATTGATTTACGGTATGCTAGGTTTCAGGCAGTGCTTTTTCAATGCAGTGCGACTATGCTATAATACTTACTATTATGACTAAAATAAAAAATTAAATTTGTTAATGATGAAGGGATGAATATAGTGTTCGGATTTGGGACAAAAAATATCGGGATCGATCTCGGTACTGCCAACACAATTGTGTACGTTGACGGCAAGGGCATCGTATTACGGGAACCATCCGTAGTTGCGAAGAACACGAAGACTGGTGAAATTGTATCAGTTGGTTCAGAAGCACGGGATATGATTGGGAGAACGCCAGCAAGTATTGTGGCGATTCGACCAATGAAGGACGGGGTCATCGCAGACTACGATACGACGGTTGCGATGATGAAGTACTTTATTCAAAAGACGTTAGGCCGCTCAAATGGGAAGCCTTACGTGATGGTTTGTGTACCTAGTGGTGTCACAGAAGTTGAAAAGCGGGCCGTTATCGACGCAACTCGAGTAGCCGGTGCGCGTGACGCGTACGTTATCGAAGAACCATTTGCCGCTGCGATTGGTGCCGGTTTGCCAGTAATGGACCCAACTGGTAGCATGGTCGTTGATATTGGTGGTGGGACGACCGACGTGGCTACGATTTCGTTAGGTGGGATCGTGTCAAGCCGTTCAATTCGAATGGCCGGTGATAAGATTGATGATTCAATCATTTATCATGTTCGTCAGAAGTTTAACTTGCTAATCGGTGAACGGACTGCAGAACAACTCAAAATTGATTGTGGTTCAGCTTCCTTAGAAGCAGCTGAAGAAATCGAAGGCTCAACCATTCGGGGTCGGGATCTGTTATCTGGATTACCAAAGACGGTTGAAATTTCGTCAGTAGACGTTTCCGAAGCGATTCAAGAAGTCGTTTCTGAAATTATTTCTGCTATCAAAGAAACACTTGAAGAAACTTCCCCAGAAATTGCCTCAGACGTAATTGACCACGGGATTGTTTTGACCGGTGGTGGTGCTTTATTGAAGAATCTTTCTGAAGTGATTGCAGATGAAACCAAAGTTCCAGTATTCATCGCAAACGAACCGCTCGACTGCGTTGCCGTTGGGACGGGTGAATCACTCAAGAGCATCGACGTTATGAAAAAGCGATAACAGGTGAGCGGGAAGACGTCTTCCCGCTTATTTATTGTTAACTCATTGAATTTTCGACCGGGGGTTCATTATGCAAAAGTTTTTTTCTAACCGTAAACTGGTAATTGCAATTGTTATCTTCATTATTAGTTTCGGCTTGATGAGTGTCTCAGTGGCCATTCGTGATAAAAAATCAACACCACCATTGATTCAACAATTTGGAAATGACGTGGCGGGTGCGGTTGACCGGGTGATTGCCTGGCCGGTTAATGGTTTACAAAGCGCGACCAACTCAGTTTCTGACTTGTTGAACACCTATCAAGAAAATCAAAAATTAAAGAAACAAGTTGACCAATTGGCCCAAGCCAAGGTCAGTGCGCAAACGACGCGTGCCGAAAACAAACAGTTACGCAAGGAGCTCAAACTGAACGACTCGCTATCTGATTACACAACGGTGACGGCTAACGTTTTGACCCGGACACCTTCTTCATGGATGAACCAATTGGTAATTTCCAAAGGTGCGACGGCCGGCCTTAAGAAGAACATGCCCGTCATGTCACAATCTGGCTTGATTGGCCGGGTGGTTGAAGTCAATCAGACCAATTCGAAGGTTGAGTTGATTTCTAATACGAGTTCTTCCGCCAATAAATTTGCCATTCAAATTACCAATAGTGCTGGTAAGACCGTCAATGGGATTATTTCAGGCTATGATAAGAGTAGCAACTTGCTAGAGATGGGCTCCGTGACCTCAAACGTTAAGATCAAGAAGGGCGATAAGGTCGTCACGAGTGGTCTGGGTGGTAATACGCCAAAAGGCCTGTACGTTGGTAAGGTTTCCAAGGTCAAGCAGGATGATTATGGGCTGGCTTCCGAAGTTGAAATTACGCCCGCAGCTGACTTGAGTGACTTAACGGTCGTGACGGTCGCTGAACAATAGGGAGGTGCAACGGTGAGTTTCTCAAGATTAAGAGTCATTTTTCCAATCGGGTTATTTGTTGCACTCTTTTTAGACGGCTCGCTCTCGAATGTCTTTGCTGGGCATTTGTTCAGCTATCCCTATGCCAGTGTGCTACATCTGACCTTACTGTGGTTGGTCTTCGCCGTCTTCTTGGATGATCACGACGCGTTACCAGTCGGCATCTGGGCAACCTTTGTCGGGTTGGTCTTTGACTGGTATTATACCGGGGTCTTCGGCGTCTACATGGTGGGCTTACCGTTGATCGTGTATTTATGCCGACAGATCAAACCTTGGTTGGATTTGAATTTTTTGACATTACTGATGATTTATATTATCAATTTAACGATTTTAGAAGCATTTACGTACATTTGGTACACGATGGGGCACGTCATCTCAAGTAGTTTGGCGGACTTTGCCGTGTACACGCTAGGACCAACGATTGCGGTCAACCTAGCAATCTTTGTGATTTTATATTATCCAATGCGTCGGTTATATCTGAGTGTTATTTAGTCGGCAGAAAGGAATTCTAACATGCAGCAGAGTGTGGTTTTAAAGGCCAGCAATGATGGCTATGAATTAATTTTGCGTCAAGCAGCCAGTTTTGACGATATTATGGTTGACTTGAAAGTCTTACTCGACCGCTTGCAGGCTGATAACACCAGTGATGAGCAGATCTCGTTTGATTTAGATACAGCAAGTCGGCTGTTAACGGCTGACCAGAGTCAAAAAGTCACGCAGTTGATTCAGCAGTATCCGTTGTTCAGTATTCATAAGCTCACGGCGGACGTGATTTTGACCGCTGATGCGCTCGCGATGATTGAACGCGATACGGTTCACTTAGTTAATCAGATTATTCGTAACGGTCAAGTCGTTGAAATTACGGGGGACGTGCTGTTCTTCGGTAAGATTCATGAGGGCGGGGTGCTCCGAGCCACTGGGAGTATCTTTGTGATGGGTGAGATTCACGGTGCTCTAGAAGCCGGCTATCCCGACCACAACGACGCGGTCATCGTGAGTCCATTGGCGACGGTACCGCGGGTGCGAGTGGGCGAATTGTTAGAATTAGTTGACCTCGAAAAAGTCGTTGAGGGGACCAATGTGGTTTATATCAACGACATTCAAGCGTTAGACTATCAGCCACTTAATCAATTAAAACGGGTACGACCGAAGCTATTTACACGAAATGGAGGACGGATTTGATGGGAAAAGCAATTGTCATCACCTCTGGTAAGGGTGGCGTTGGTAAGACGACCACGACGGCCAATTTAGGGACGGCCCTTGCATTAATGGGCAAGAAAGTTTGCTTAGTTGATTTAGATATTGGGTTGCGTAACTTGGACGTGATTCTTGGTCTCGACAACCGAATCCTCTATGACATTGTGGATGTGGTCGCGGGCCGGGCACAATTACGGCAAGCGCTAGTTAAGGACAAGCGGTTTGATGACCTCTTATTCCTGTTACCCGCAGCGCAAAATGCGGATAAGGATTCCTTGAATCCAGACCAGGTACGGGCCATCGTGGATGAGTTGAAACCTGATTTTGACTACGTTCTGTTAGATTGTCCAGCCGGAATTGAACAAGGCTTCATGAATGCGATTGCGGGTGCTGATGCGGCAATTATTGTCTCAACGCCAGAAATCTCAGCCATTCGCGATGCCGACCGGGTCGTTGGTTTACTAGAACAATATCCGTTAGCTGAAGCGCCCAAGCTAGTCATTAACCGGATTCGGACGCGCATGATGCAAGATGGCGAGACGATGGATATTGATGAAATTACCCATCACTTGTCGATTGATCTATTAGGAATCGTGTTTGATGATGATGCCGTCATTCGAACTTCTAACAATGGGGAACCCATCGTCTTGGATCCTAAGAATCCAGCGTCGCAGGGTTACCGGAACATTGCGCGTCGAATCGAAGGCGAGACGGTGCCATTGATGAATTTGGAGACCCCTAAAGCGGGTGTTTGGTCACGAATTGCCGGAATTTTTCATCGCAACAAGTAAAAAAGGCTTGACGGTTGATTAATTTTCAATTAGTATGGATTCAACATTAAAAAACAGGGAACAGAAGAGTAGTTGTGAGCATCTTGTTCAGCGAGTTATCGATGATGGGAAGATAACCAAGACTTATGACGAACCACATCTGTGAGTTGGACGACTGAAGTAAGTAGGTCGTTCCGGTTGGCCTCGTTAGCGGCGGAGTTTAGTGATAAACTCGTTGAGGTTAGTTGTGTGAGCAATTAACGAATATGAGGTGGAACCGCGATTAAATCGTCCTCTTAGGTATGTTGACCTAAGGACGATTTTTTTATTATCACGAAACTCCCTGAGGTAATAACTGTGAGGTTATTACGAACTGAGGTGGAACCACGGATGACCGTCCTCTTGAGCATTAGGCTTGAGTGGACGGTTTTTTTAGTCCCTCAAATCATGACGATCAATAGACAAAATGACTTGTGACCTGTAAATTTGGGAGGGAAAGCACATGCACTATATTTTAGAAATATTGCCATCATTATTATCTGGTGCCGTTATGACACTCAAAATCTTTATTTGGACCTTGATTGGGTCGTTACCATTAGGGTTAGTCGTCGGGCTCGGCATGATGACCAACTTCAAGCCACTGCAATGGTTATTACACTTGTACGTTTGGCTGATGCGGGGCACGCCATTATTGCTTCAATTAATCTTCGTCTTCTACGGACTGCCACTGATTGGAATCGTCTTTCCACGGTACTACGCGGCGCTCTTTGCCTTCATCTTGAACTACGGCGCCTACTTTGCGGAAATCTTCCGTGGTGGCTTACAATCGATCGATAACGGTCAATATGAGAGTGCACGAGTGCTACGGTTGAGCTACTGGCAAACGATTCGGAAGATCGTAGTGCCACAAGTGATCAAAATCGTCTTACCATCAGTCGGAAATGAAGTCATTAACTTGATCAAGGATTCATCCTTAGTTTACGTCATCGGATTGGGCGACTTATTGCGTGCCGGCAACGTTGCCACTTCACGCGATGTGACGTTGATTCCATTGGTACTTGTGGGGGTCATCTACTTAGCCCTAACGGCGGTCACGACCTTTATCCTCGGACGCGTCGAAAAACACTACAGTTACTGGAAATAGGGAGGTCATCATATGTTAGAACTCAAAAATATTACCAAAAGTTTTGGCAGCCGTACCATCATCAAGGATTTGAACTTAACCGTTAAGGACGGCGAGATTCTGAGTATCGTTGGCCCATCTGGCGCTGGGAAGACCACGTTGCTACGCTGCATTACCGGACTTGAAAAAGTCAACGCTGGCGAGTTTCTGGTTGACGGACAACCGTTTGACCCATACACAAATCGCAGTAATGACAGTGTGATTGGGGTCGTGTTCCAAAACTTTGAACTGTTCCCCAATTTGACCGTGATGCAAAATATCACGTTAGCGCCAACGATGGTCTTGAAACAATCTACCGATGAAGCCACGAAACAAGCCCAGACGCTATTAGACCGCTTGAACTTAGGTGACCACGCCGACCAGTATCCGTTCCAATTATCTGGTGGTCAAAAGCAACGGGTCGCAATCGCACGGGCACTGGCAATGCGGCCTAATGTGCTCTGCTACGATGAACCGACCTCAGCGCTAGATCCGAATTTGCGTCAAGAAGTTGAAAAGTTGATTTTGGGATTAAAGGCGGATGGCATGACCCAAATCGTCGTGACCCATGATTTGACCTTCGCTGAAAATATTGCGGATGAAATGTTCCACGTTGAACCGAATAAACAACAGTAGGAGGCGGCATAATAGATGAAGAAAAGATTATTTTCGCTAGGCCTGCTGCTGGTGATGTTGATGGGTGTCGCGACGACATTGAGTGGCTGTGGTCAGAATGTGACGCAGCGTGCGGATACGCAGGACACCTGGTCGACGATCAAAAAGCGGGGCTACGTGGTCGTCGGTTTGGATGATAGCTTTGTGCCGATGGGCTTTCGTGAAAAGTCGGGGAAGTTAGTCGGCTACGATATTGACTTGGCACGCGCCGTCTTCAAGCTGTACGGTATCAAAATTAGTTTTCAAACGATTGACTGGTCCATGAACGCGACTGAATTGCGTAACGGCACGATTGATTTGATCTGGAATGGGTATACGAAGAATCCACAACGGGAAAAAGTCGTGGCGTTTAGCGATACTTATTTGAAGAACAAGCAAGTCTTAGTTTCGTTGAAAAAGAATCATATCAACTCATTTGACGATATGACGGGTAAGACGCTGGGTGTGCAGTCCGGTTCCTCGGGTTATGAATCACTTGAAAATAATCCCAAGCTCCTGAAAGATAAGATTGCTAAGAAGACGCCTGTTCAATACGATACCTTTACGAATGCCTTCTTGGATCTGAATGCCGGCCGTATTAAGGGATTATTGATTGATAGCGTCTATGCGAACTATTATATCAAGCACGAAGCCAATTCAGCGGATTACAACGAAACACAGGGCACTTTCAAGTCCGAAGACTTCGCCGTTGGGATGCGGAAGGGCGATAAGACGATGCGCAAGAAGATCAATGCTGGACTGAAGACCTTGAAAGCTAACGGCACGTTAGACAAGATCAATAAGAAATGGTTTGGTAATCAGAAGGTTGAGAACTAAGTTAGCGTGATTTAAATCAATCGTTATTACTGGACGAAAAAATCTGTTGATAGCCATCAATTTGATGATGGCTATCAACAGATTTTTTAATAGTTTACAATAATATGCCTGTCAGATAGTGGACTCAAACTGGATTCGAGACAACATCTGTTTGGGCTGAATCTAGTTTGAGGTAGCGTGTATGACCAGCAGCTTGACGAACTAGCCCGGTCAGATGAACTTGTCAACTTGTCATGTACGCTAAGCCGACGTCGCTAGTGCCTATGCTTTGAAGAATTCGTGGTACAACGCAACCACTGCTTGATCCGCATCGTTATCGTGCACACCGAACATGATGGAGATTTCGGACGCACCCTGGTTGACCATAATTAGCTTGATGTTGTTTTCGGCTAAGGCAGTTGCTGCCCGGGACATGATGCCGACCCGGTTGCGCATGTTTTCACCGACCAGCATCAGAATCGAGTAGTCATGGGTGAAATAGATTTCATCCGGGTTAATTGCCGCTGAAATTTCGGCAACCAACGTTTTCTCGAGTTCCGGTGTTAATTGGTGTTCATCGAAAATGATGGTCAAATCGTCGATCCCGGATGGCATGTGCTCATAACTAATGTGGTGATTTTCTAAAATCGTTAGAATCTTGCGACCGAGCCCAACTTCCTTATTCAACAGATATTTACGTAAGTATAGTGAACAAAAACTGGAAGAGCTTGCAATACCAGTCACTGGGAAGTCTGGGTTCGGTTCACGCGTTGATTGAATCAGCGTACCTGGTGCTTCCGGATGATTGGTATTTTTGACGTTGACAGTGATGTTGCCTTCAATTGCAGGAATCAAGGCTTCGTCGTGGAACACTGAGAAGCCGGCGTAAGAAAGTTCACGCATTTCGGTAAACGTCATTTCACTGATGGCTGCTGGCTTTTCTACTAGGCTGGGATTGACCGCGTAGATGGCATCGACATCCGTAAAGTTTTCGTAGCGGTCAGCGTTGACGCCACGGGCGATGATGGCACCGGTAATATCGGAGCCGCCGCGTGAAAAGGTACAAATCTGACCATTTCGATTATAGGCAAAAAAGCCGGGAATCACTAAGATTTGTTCGCTATTGGCCCACTTGGCGAGCTGATCGTAGCTACTCTTGATGATTTGCGCATCATCTGGCACGTCCGTGACGACCATACCAGCGTCTTTAGGATCCAAATAGCGAGCGTTGAGGCCACTTTTTTGGAAGACTGCCGCGACAAGTTGCGCGTTCAGCCGTTCGCCATGGGCTTTAAAAGCAGCCATTAAATACGTGTTGTCAGCGTAAGCTTGTTTTGGTAAGTTGCGAATCGTCTCGAAGATCGGTGTCAATTGGGCTTCAGGAACATCGAACCCGTGACCGATCTCTGCATAGCGGTCAATGATCGTATTCATGACGGCTTGCGTATCTTGATGATGAATCGTTTGACGTGCATATTGAATAAGTAAATCGGTGACCTTGGTGTCGCCGTCAAACCGTTTACCTGGTGCTGATACGATCACATATTTACGTTGTTGATCAGCTTCGACGATTGAGAGGACTTTTTGCAGTTGACGACTACTAGCTAGTGAACTGCCACCAAATTTAATTACTTTCACATTAACCGCTCCTTAATTTTATCAATAATGAAAAGAATAGCAGACAAAACGCGACTTGGCAATGTTATTTGTTACTCACGATAATTTAATTTAATGGGTATAATCGCCATTTTGAAACTGATAATGAAAAAATTGGCGTGCATTCAAGACGGAAAGTTGCGTGAACTCGGCCTTTCGCTTATTATTTATTACATATGCAAGGAGGAAAAATGTTGCAAACTCAGTTAGCAAAAGGGGTTCAATTGACGACCGTTGTTAGTCATCAATTTAAAACCAATCAAATTATGATTAATTTTCGTGCACCACTGGATCGGTCGACGATCACTCAGCGGGCACTACTCTCAAACTTATTAGAAACGAGTTCCGCAGACTATCCTGACCAGCGGACGTTAGCCAATGCACTCGCAGCCATGTATGGCGCAGCGTTTGGTGCCGGTGTCAGTCGTAAGGGGCCGACACATAATTTACAATTAGCGATTACGGTGGCCAATGAACGCTATTTAGCCACGGATCAGCCATTGACTAATCAGGCTATTCAATTCTTACAACGGGTCATTTGGCAGCCGCTCGCCAGTGATCACCAGTTTGACCAAGCGACATTTGACCGGCAAAAAACCAATTTAGAGGCGGCAATCAAATCGGTTGCTGACGATAAGCAATACTATGCGGCCCAACAACTAAATGCGGCATTGTTCGCCAATGAACCGGCCCAACAAGTTCCGAGCTTTGGGGTGATTGACGATTTAGCAGCCATCGATGCACGATCACTTTATCGTTACTATCAGCAACTGTTACAAGATGACCAAATCGACATCATTGTGACTGGTGATATCGATGAAGCGGCTGTGCTGGAACAATGGCAGCAAGTCGGGTTTGAAGACCGGTCAACGGGTCGGCCACGGCCATTTTATCAACATCATAATCTAAAAGACTACGTTGAAGTTCATGAAGAACAAGCGCTCAGTCAAGCTAAGCTGAACCTCGGGTACGATTTCCCTGTGTTCTATCGTGGCGATCACTACTACGCGGCACTCGTTTTCAATGAATTGTTTGGGGGTTCACCGTTATCCAAACTTTTCACTAATGTGCGCGAGAAAGCGAGTCTGGCCTACTATGCCAGCAGTTCACTCGATACCTTCCGTGGTGTGCTGAAAGTGCAAGCCGGAATCGATGGTAAGAATCATGACCAAGTGTTGGCGATTATTGCGGATCAGTTAACTGCGATTCAAAACGGCGACTTCACGGATAACCTCGTTGACCAACTCAAATTGGGGCTGATCAACGACTTTGAATCCAGTCTGGATAGTCAACGAACCGTTGCCGTTCAAACGTTGATTGACGATTTGACGCAACAGCACGTGTCAGACGCGGACTGGTTACGTCAGATTCAAAGCGCCACACGCGAACAGATTATTGCGGTTGCAAAAATGGCGACCCTGAATAACGGCTTTTTCTTAAGTGGGGAGTCCAAATGAAAGTAAAAAAATATGATCAATTTAATGAAAGTGTTTATCAAGCCAAGCTAGCTAACGGGTTGACCGTGACCATGCTACCGAAGACCGGTTATCACAAAACATATGCCACGTTGACCACCAACTATGGTTCCATTGATAACACCTTTGTGCCTGCGGGCAGTACTGAATTGCAACGTTTTCCAGATGGAATCGCGCATTTTCTAGAACACAAAATGTTTGAGAAGGCTGACCACGACGCCTTTCAAATCTTTGGTCAGTATGGGGCCAGTGCCAACGCCTTTACCAGTTTCACTAAAACCAGCTATTTGTTTTCGGCGACGCGTCATCTCAAGGAAAATTTGACGACCTTACTGGACTTTGTTCAGGACCCATACTTTTCAACGGCAACCGTCGAAAAGGAGAAGGGCATCATCGGTCAAGAAATCGAAATGTACGATGATGATCCAAGCTGGCGCTTGTACTTTGGTATGATTGGTAATTTATATCCTAATCACCCATTACAGTATGATATCGCGGGCACAACTGATTCGATTGCTAAGATTACCGCGGATGATCTATACGCAGCATATCGCACGTTCTATCACCCAGAAAATATGACGTTATTTGTGGTTGGTAATTTTGATCCAGATGAAGTGCTGGCACTCGTCAAAGCCAATCAAGACGCCAAAGACTTCACTGCTTTTCAGCCAATTGAACGTAAGATTCCTGAAACGGCTGCTGACGGTCATGACATTATTCCTTATCGGACGATTGACATGCCAGTCAACCGTGCCAAGTCAATCGTGGGGGTCAAAGGCCTCGTGCCGATTGAAAGTGGTGCGGCAGCGCTCAAGTATCGTGCTGCAGTCAATGTTTTATTAGAATTATTATTCGGTGATACTTCAGCCGATTATTTACGGTTATATGATCAAGGCATCATCGACGATACGTTTGGTTATGATTTTGAATTGCAAAATGGGTTCAACTTCGTCACGTTTAGTGGTGAGACCGACGACCCTGCGCAATTTGATACGGCCATTATTGACGTCTTGGAAAATTGGCGTCGGTCGGTGATTGACCAGGACGATGCGTTGGCCTTAGTTAAAAAGGAAATGATTGGCCGGGTCGTCTTTATGGCTAACTCCCTGGAGGCCGTTGCTAATCGTTATGATCAGCGCTTATTTGGAACGGCGACGATCTTTGATGAGCCAGCGGTTATTGATAGCTTGACCTTGGATGATTTAACCGCTGTTGCTGAGCAGTTATTGCAATCACAGGCGATTAGTGAATATCAAATTCGGCCACAAGCAAAGAATTAAAGAAATCTGAAATTTAGTTGTCATGGGGCTGCTAAATTTAGTTGCTGTGATATACTATTAACCGTAAGATTTTGAAAATAGACTTAGGGTGGAGAAAAAGTCAATGAGTGAAAATAACGAAGAAAAAACAACGATTGGGGCGCGTCTAAAAGCCGCCCGGACAGCGAAAGGGCTTACGATTGATGATTTGCAGCAAATCACCAAAATTCAAAAGCGCTATTTGATTGCTATTGAAGACGAACAGTTTGACAAGTTACCGGGTGATTTTTATGTCCGGGCGTTTGTTAAGCAGTATGCGGATACGGTCGATCTCGATGGCAACGCGCTGTTAGAAGAATATCGTGACGAGTTGCCAAGTGTGCACACTGAAAAAATCGTTGATAACGTTGATGAAGTTCAACCGACCCGGGTGGCCAGTCGTGAGCAACCCGCTTCACCAGCCAACCGTGTTCGAAATTATCTACCGACGATCATTATTACGGCCATTGTCGTTTTGATTCTTTTGTTTATTTGGTTTATGGCAGTTCGGACGCATGCTGGCTCGAGCTCTAGTACGAGTGCGGACAGTTCGTCGGTCCAAGTTTCAAGCTCGAAGAAGAAAGTCAGTTCATCGAAGGCTAGTTCTTCGGCCAAATCTAGTTCTAAGGCTTCTTCGACCAAGGAACAGACGATTAAAGCCAACGGTAGCAGTGATACGGCCTTTACGTTAACGAATGGTGCCGACAAGAACAAAGTCGTTATCAAGTCAAGCAAGGCTGCTTGGACGTCAGTCACGACTAATGGTAGTCAGACTTGGCAAGGCACGTTGTCAGCGAACGGCTCACATACGTTAACGCTGCCAAGCAATGCGAAGACGGTCAAGTTCCAATTTGGTAACGCTACTGAAACCACCGTCACCATTAATGGGAAGGCGTTCAACTTTAATCCGAACAACAGCAGTTCTAAAGTTCGGACAATCACGTTAACCATCAAATAGTGTTGCGGAGGAGGCGGGTACTTTGAATTTACCTAATAAATTGACCGTGTTTCGCATTATCTTGATTCCGGTGTTTATTTTGATTATGGTCTTACCCCTGAATTGGGGGCAAGTGGTGTGGGCTGGTACAATGATTCCAGTCACCCAGGTTGTGGCAACGGTGATTTTTGCGGTCGCTTCGTTAACCGACTTAGCGGATGGGAAAATCGCCCGGGGACAACATTTAGTCACTAACTTTGGAAAGTTCGCGGATCCACTTGCGGACAAGATGTTAGTGATGACGGCTTTCATTATTTTGGTGCGGATGAATGCCGCTCCTGATTGGGTCGTTGCAATTATCATGTGCCGGGAATTAGCAGTGACGGGCTTACGCTTGTTGATCGTTGAAAACAACGGTAAGGTCATGGCAGCTGCCATGCCTGGTAAAATTAAAACGACGACACAGATGATTGCCATTATTTTCTTGTTGTTGAATAATGTGTTGTTTGCAGCGATCAACGTGCCATTTGCACTGATTATGCTGTACATCTGCCTATTCTTCGTCATCTATTCTGGCGTGGACTACTTCGTCCAAAACCGGGATGTTTTCGCAGATGGGTTTAAATAAGCTTGATTGAAACGTCTCACCGAGCGGGTTGCTTGGTGGGCGTTTTTTATTTGGAATGGTCTGTTTAAACGGTAAGTTCAATGTCAAAGTCTGTAGCATCGGATTCCTGTTCGTCAGCCGATGCGCGTCTGATTCCGACTTCCGGGGCCGGCTGACAATTGCTGGAACGTAAGCCGGTGTAGGAGGTTACCACCACTGCAAATTTGCGCCAACTCGCCCTATTTTCCAGCGTTTCTAAGCTGGCTGCTTTTGAACTTAAGGAATAGCATGATTGAATCATCCTTAACGCTAAAGAATAATCAGCACAACGCGTAGCCAGTTTTATCAAGTTAGCCGAATTGCGAGAAAAAAAGGTAATCTTTTTAATGGGGTCGGACTTAATTTTCGTATATACTAAATGTAGGACGCGCTGAACGGCGCCCACATTGGATGTAATCGTTGTGATTACGAGGAGGTTCTTTGGCATGCAGGCAGAGATAATCGCGGTCGGCACCGAGATTTTATTAGGACAAATCACGAATACGAACAGTACGCACATTGCACGTGGACTGGCTGAGTTAGGCATTGACAGTTACTATCAGACGGTGGTGGGTGATAATCCGCAACGGCTGTCAGCGGTAATTGAAATTGCGGCGCAACGTAATGATTTAGTGATTTTAACGGGTGGTCTCGGACCGACTGCGGATGATTTAACGAAGCAGACATTGGCACATTATTTAAATGTACCGTTAGTCGAAGATACGGCAGCAATGCAAAAAATCACCGACTGGTTTGCAAAAAATGAACAGGTCATGACCGCTAACAACCGGCAACAAGCACTGTATCCGCAAGGCGCTCAGCCGTTAGTCAATCATAACGGCATGGCGGTCGGTGCGTTTTATCAATCGCCTGACAGTGCGGATTTCTTATTGTTGCCAGGACCACCACGTGAGTTAGCGGTGATGTTTGACCGGGAAGCTAAGCCGAAGCTGGCAGCAGCTTATGGCGATCAGGCTCAGATTTATTCGCGGGTGATGCGGTTTTACGGGATAACCGAATCGGCACTTGCGACCAAGTTACAACCGCTAATTGACAATCAGACGGCGGTGACGATTGCACCGTATGCCAAGACGAATGAAGTGACCTTACGTTTGAGTGCCCAGGCTAAGACTGAGTCGGCTGCCAAAGCGGCGATCGACCAAGTTGACCAACAGATCAAAGCGTTGATTGGACGCTATTTCTATGGCTACGGTGATGATAATTCATTGGTCAACGTGGTGGTAAAACAGTTGATTGATGCTAACTTGAGCATTACGGCCGCTGAAAGCTTAACCGCAGGCTTGTTTCAGAGTACCCTTGGGAGCGTGTCAGGTGTTTCGGCAGTTTTTCCAGGTGGCTTTGTGACGTATGCAAATGAAGTTAAGCATCAGCTGGTCAATGTGCCTCAAGACATCATTGATACCGATGGGGTGGTGTCCGAGGCAACTGCTAAAGCAATGGCTTTAGGCGCACAACAGCAGCTACAGACGGACGTTGCCGTCAGTTTCACCGGTGTTGCAGGTCCCGATAAGCTAGAAGGGCAACCGGCTGGCACGGTTTGGATTGGCTTAGCTTATCGGCAGCAAGCGCCAATTGCCCAGCAATTCCACTTTGCTGGGGGACGACAACGTATTCGTCAGCGCAGCGTGATGGCCGGATTAGACCTATTACGGCATGCATTGTCGTCGGATTCGACACTGAAAAAATAATACGAACTTTTGTTCGCTTTTTGCTTGCAATTCTAGCTGTGAACAGCTATGATATTAAGAGTCAGAAACGAGCACCAAAGGAGGAAATAATTTGGCTGATGCACGGAAAGCAGCACTAGATACTGCCCTAAAAAAGATCGAAAAGAACTTTGGTAAAGGGGCGATTATGCGGATGGGTGACGCTGCCCAGACGACCATTTCAACAATTTCCAGCGGGTCACTAGCCTTAGATGACGCATTAGGCGTTGGTGGTTACCCACGTGGCCGAATCGTTGAAATTTATGGCCCTGAAAGTTCCGGTAAAACGACCGTTGCACTACACGCGGTCGCTGAAGTTCAAAAGCAAGGCGGGACGGCCGCCTATATCGATGCTGAAAACGCCTTGGATCCGGTTTACGCGGAACATTTAGGTGTCAACATTGATGATTTGTTACTTTCACAACCAGATACTGGTGAACAAGGTCTTGAAATCGCGGATGCTTTAGTTTCCAGTGGCGCGGTTGATATCTTAGTTGTCGATTCAGTTGCGGCGTTAGTACCACGGGCCGAAATTGAAGGTGAAATGGGTGACGCCCACGTTGGGTTACAAGCCCGGTTAATGTCACAAGCGTTGCGGAAGTTATCCGGGACTTTGAACAAGACAAAGACCATCGCACTATTTATTAACCAAATTCGTGAAAAAGTTGGCGTGATGTTTGGAAACCCTGAAACGACCCCTGGTGGTCGGGCTCTGAAGTTCTATGCGACGATTCGACTTGAAGTTCGTCGTGCTGAACAAATCAAGGAAGGAACCAACATCATTGGGAACCGTGTTCGGATCAAAGTTGTGAAGAACAAGGTTGCGCCGCCATTTAAGCGGGCCGAAGTTGATATCATGTACGGTCAAGGAATCTCACAAACCGGTGAAATTGTTGATATGGCCGCTGAAAAGGATATTGTTAAGAAGAGTGGTTCATGGTATTCATACGGTGATGACCGGATTGGTCAAGGTCGTGAGAATGCGAAGAAGTACTTGGATGAACATCCAGATGTCATGGCTGAGATTCGTCAAAAAGTCCGGGATGCATACGGCATGGACCAGACGGGTGAAGAAGACGACCAAGCTGATGACAAGTCCAAGGATAAGGCAACTAAACCTAGTGACAAGTCACAGGCACAAGCCAAGCCTAAAAAGCCAGTTGCAACTGAAACATCTTTAGATCTTGATGATTCAAAAACCGATAAATAATCGTTCTTTAGTCAAACGTCCAAAATACTTATTTTGGACGTTTTGTGTACATAATCCGCTGGTTTTCTACTCAGTTAGGGGCGCCGATTGTCCGTTGCCATAAGACTTTAAGTTGACACTGTTCGTTTCTAACATTAGAATAACAAGTGTGTAAATAATCAAAATATAACATCTGAAAATTTGTAGTTGATTTTATGTTAACTGGATTTTGGTGATGCGGAGGTGGAAACATGAATGTTTTCGGTATAATCCTCGCAGTCATCGCAATTGTTGTCGGTTATGGGATTGGTTACTATGTACGCAAGAACGTCCATGAAAAAGAATTGGATGTTGCCAAGAACACAGCCGAAGGTATTATTTCTGAGGCCAAACGGGCAGCGGAGACTCATAAGAAAGAAAAAGTCCTTGAAGCTAAGGAAGAGAGTCATCGTTACCGGGCTGAAGTTGAAACAGAGTTAAAGCAACGACGGAATGAAGTGCAAAAGCAAGAAGACCGGTTGCTTCAACGTGAAGAAACTTTAGATCACAAAGAGAATACTTTTGAAAAGCGCGAGGATGCTTTAGGCAAAAAAGAAGAAAAAGTTGCCAATGAGCAAAAACGTGTCGAACAACAGCAACAAAGTGCAGCTTCACTAATCACGCAACGTCAAGCTGAGTTAGAACGGGTCGCCGCCTTATCACAAGAACAGGCACGTGACCAAATCTTGACCCAGACTCGTGAGCAATTAACGCATGAACGCGCCGTGTTGATTAAGGAAAATACGGATGAAGTGAAAGCGCAGTCTGAAAAAGAGGCTAAGAACTTAATTGTCCAAGCGATTCAACAGAGTGCTGCCGATATGGTCTCTGAGACCACGGTATCGGTTGTCTCGCTACCAAATGATGACATGAAAGGCCGAATTATTGGCCGGGAAGGTCGTAACATTCGAACGCTAGAAACGCTGACGGGGATTGATTTAATTATCGATGATACGCCTGAAGCGGTCGTTCTCAGTGGTTACGATCCGATTCGTCGTGAAATCGCGAAGATCGCGCTTGAAAAACTGATTCAAGATGGGCGGATTCATCCTGCTCGGATTGAAGAAATGGTTGAAAAAGCACGTAAAGAAATGGACGAAAAAATCCGTGAGACTGGTGAACAAGCTGTCTTTGACTTGGGATTGCACGGGATGCATCCTGACTTAATCAAGCTTGTTGGTCGGTTGAATTATCGGACCAGTTATGGTCAAAATGTTTTGAATCACTCAATTGAAGTTGCGAAGTTGGCGGGCGTTTTGGCCGCTGAACTTGGTGAAGATGTTACACTCGCGAAACGCGCAGGATTATTACACGATATTGGTAAGGCCGTCGATCATGAGGTCGAAGGTTCCCACGTTGAAATTGGCGTGGAATTAACAACGAAGTACAAAGAGAGCCCGGTAGTCATCAATACGATTGCTTCTCATCATGGTGATGTGGAAGCGAAGTCGATTATTGCCGTATTGGTTGCAACGTCTGATTCGATTTCAGCCGCGCGGCCAGGTGCTCGGAGCGAGTCATTGGAGAATTACATCCATCGGCTCGAAAAGCTAGAAGCGATTGCTAATGAACAAGCGGGCGTCAAGAAGAGTTACGCTATTCAGGCCGGTCGTGAAATTCGGGTCATCGTTAAGCCAAATGAAATCTCTGATTTACAGGCGACAGTTTTGGCACACGATGTTAAAAAGCAGATTGAAAATGAACTTGAATATCCCGGTCATATCAAAGTTACGGTTATTCGGGAAGTTCGAGCAGTTGATTACGCTAAATAACCGGGAAGTGAGCTTAGGTCTTAACCTGAGCTCATTTTTTTATTTTCCGTCACATTCAAGCGCGTTTTCAAGGCAAAATAATGCTAAAATGATTGGTATAACGTTAAAACAAGGGAGCAATCTATGCGAATTCTATTTGTTGGGGATGTCATGGGCAATGTCGGTCAAACGGCAATTACAACGTACTTACCCAAATTAAAACGGCGCTACAAGCCACAAGTCACGATCGTCAATGGTGAAAATGCCACTCGTGGACGGGGAATCAATGAAGCAGTGTATAAAGATATCCTGACGGCTGGGGCTGACGTGATCACGATGGGCAATCATACTTGGGATAACAATGAAATCTTTGATTTTATCAATGGTGCCAAGAAGTTAGTCCGACCACTGAACTTTCCACCGGCAACGACGCCGGGCGTGGGATATACCATCGTCAAGGTCAATGCGGTCAAGTTAGCGGTCATCAATTTACAAGGCAACGTCTTTATGGGCCAAAACTTAGCGGATCCCTTCACGACCGTGCAACCATTAGTCGCCAAGTTACGTGAGGAGACGCCCAATATTTTTGTTGATTTTCACGCCGAAACGACGAGTGAAAAGGAAGCGATGGCTTGGTACCTAGATGGCCAAGTGAGTGCAGTCGTGGGCACCCATACCCATGTGCAAACGAGTGATGAGCGGGTGCTGCCTAATGGAACGGCCTTTTTAAGTGACGTCGGTTTTACGGGCCCGTATAATGGAATCTTGGGAATGACGCGTGAAAATGTGATTCAGCGCTTCCTTGAACAGATGCCGACCCGTTTCAATGTCCAAGAAGATAGTCCAGCAGTGTTATCAGGGTGTGTCATTGACCTTGATGGCCAGAGCGGGCGAGCAAAAAAGATTGCCCGGATTTTAATCAATCCGGACCACCCATATTTTGATGATTAAGCCTTAAAGATAGAAAGTAGGATTAAGCGTGCCACAAAAAACGAAAGATACGCCGATGATGCGTCAGTACTTAGCAGTTAAAAATCAATATCCCGATGCGTTCTTATTTTATCGACTCGGTGATTTTTATGAAATGTTTTTTGATGACGCCATTAAAGGTGCCCAGTTATTAGAATTGACGCTGACGACGCGGAACCACTCAGCGGAAAATCCGATTCCAATGTGTGGGGTCCCGCATCGTGCAGTGCAAAATTATATTGATATTTTAGTCGATAAGGGCTATAAAGTGGCCATTTGTGAGCAGATGGAAGACCCAAAGCTGGCAAAAGGAATGGTCAAACGAGAAGTGATTCAGCTGGTCACACCGGGGACCACGTTAGAACGTGGGGCGGAACAGGCGAAGTCGAATAATTACCTGACCGCTTTGATTCAAGTCGACAAGCAATATGGTTTCGCGTATGCAGATTTATCGACTGGTGAATTGAAGACTAGTGTCCTGACGACCAACGAAGCACTCGTCAATGAATTAACGAGTTTGCAGACCAAAGAAATCGTGGTCGATGAGTCGGTGCCAGCCGAATTACGCGACCAGATTCAGAAACTCGGTATTCTAATCTCAGAACAAAATCAAGTGACCCCGCAAGCGACACTCAGTTATTTGACGCAAGATTTGACGGTTGATTTAGAAAAGCAGGTTGTAGAACGGTTGTTGATGTATATTACCGTGACGCAAAAGCGGAGTCTGGCGCATTTGCAAAAAGCAGTTGCGTACGAACCGTCGTACTTCTTGAAGTTAGATCATAATTCTAAATATAATTTGGAACTAATGAAGTCGATTCGGACTGGTAAGAAGCAGGGGACCCTGCTGTGGTTGCTTGATGAGACTAAGACGGCGATGGGTGGTCGGTTACTCAAACAGTGGATCGATCGACCATTGATTGTGCAGGACGATATTAAAACGCGTCAAAATAAAGTTGCGGCACTTTTAGACCATTATTTTGAACGCAGTAATTTACAAGAAGAACTGGTCAAAGTCTATGACTTAGAACGTCTGGCCGGACGAGTCGCATTCGGTAGTGTCAACGGCCGGGATTTGATTCAGTTAAAAACGTCGTTACGTCAGATTCCAAAGATTCGCTATATCTTATCTGAATTAGACACGCAAGTTTTCAATGATGAAGTCAATCAGCTGGACCCCGTCGAAGATGTCGCTGACTTGATTGAAGAAGCCATTGTCGAGGATGCACCGTTGTCCGTTACGGATGGTGGCGTTATTAAGGACGGTTACAATCAACAGTTGGATCAGTATCGCGATGCGATGAACAATGGGAAGAAGTGGATCGCGGCACTCGAAGCTCAGGAGCGCGAGGCGACCGGTATCAAGAACCTCAAAATCGGCTTTAACCGCGTTTTCGGTTATTATATTGAAGTGACAAAGGCCAATCTGGCGCAGTTACCGGCTGATCGGTACGAACGTAAGCAAACCTTAACCAATGCAGAACGGTTTAGCACTCCAGAGCTCAAAGAACATGAGAGCCTGATTTTAGAGGCTGAGAGCCATTCTACCGATTTGGAGTACCAATTATTCACGACGGTACGAGAAACGGTTAAAAAGGCAATTCAGCGGCTTCAAACGTTAGCTAAAGCGGTGGCTGCGATTGATGTCTTGCAAAGCTTTGCGGTGGTCAGTGAAGATTACCACTTCGTCCGGCCAACTTTGACTAAAGACCATGATTTAAAAATCGTCGATGGCCGCCATCCGGTCGTTGAAAAGGTCATGGGCAATCAAAGCTATGTGCCAAACGACGTTACCATGGCGCCCGATGAGACGGTTTTATTGATTACCGGGCCGAACATGTCCGGGAAGAGTACTTACATGCGTCAGTTAGCGTTGACGGTCATCATGGCCCAAATCGGTTGCTTTGTCCCCGCAAAATCGGCGCAGCTCCCGATTTTTGATCAGATTTTTACGCGGATTGGCGCAACTGATGATTTGATTTCAGGTCAGAGTACCTTTATGGTCGAAATGCAGGAAGCTAACAACGCGTTACAACACGCAACGGCCAATAGTCTGGTCTTGTTTGACGAAATTGGTCGTGGAACCGCGACATACGATGGGATGGCATTGGCCCAGGCAATCATCGAATTCGTGCATAACCATATTCATGCCAAAACGCTCTTTTCCACGCATTATCATGAGCTGACAGCGCTGGACCAAGAGTTAAGTGGCCTGCGTAACGTTCACGTTGGCGCGACCGAACAGAACGGCGAATTAGTCTTCCTGCATAAAGTCGAACCCGGCGCGGCTGACAAGTCATATGGGGTCCACGTGGCCAAGCTGGCCGGAATGCCAGATAGTTTGTTGAAGCGTGCAAATAAAATCTTAACGAGTTTGGAAAATCAAACCAGCACGGTCTCAACCACGGCTGCATCACTCGCGGCTAGTGATGGGGATCATTCGGCGGCAACAGTGCAATCAGCTAGTGCCCCTGCAACGACCGACAGAGAGCCTGAGAAACAAGCGGCAGCCCCCGCGGATGATGTGGTCGTAGCAGACAGTCGGGGTGATGATGTTACTGCCAAGGCGGTAGTAACTGGCGAACCTACTGATGAACAGCTGTCACTATTTGCTGAACCAACGGTCACTGATCCGAAGAGTGAGAAAGTCTTACAACAATTGAAGAATCTGAACTTAATGGCGATGACGCCAATGGATGTCATGAACCAATTGTACAAGTGGCAACAAAAATTAGGGAAGTAAACGTGCAACACGTTTGCGGCTGAGCTCGTCGGCAGGTTAAAGCTACTGGCTAATCGGCGGCGAACGCTTTTGTCGTGAACAGCACCAGTATTAAATCAAGCAGAAAGGACCGATGGTAATGGGAAAAATTCATGAATTATCTTCCGTGTTAGCGGATCAAATCGCTGCGGGTGAAGTTGTGGAGCGGCCTGCCTCGGTCGTAAAGGAATTAGTTGAAAATGCCGTCGATGCCCACGCCACCCAAGTGGATATTTTAGTCCAAGAGTCGGGGGTCCAGTCGATTCGGGTGATTGATGATGGTGATGGCATTGATGATTCAGAAGTGTTGACGGCCTTTAAACGGCACGCCACCAGCAAAATCACGTCGCGTGAAGATTTGTTTCGCGTGCATTCGCTAGGATTTCGAGGTGAAGCCTTGCCAAGTATCGCGTCAGTCGCGGATGTGGTGATGAATACCAGTACCGGCACGACTGGGACAAGTATTCACTACCGCGGTGGCAAATTGTTGCAACAGGCCCCAGCACCGCTGCGACAGGGGACGGATATTACCGTGACCGATTTGTTTTTCAACACACCGGCCCGCCTGAAATATTTAAAGTCGCCCCAGACGGAACTGGCCAATATTTTAGACGTGGTCAACCGGATTGCACTGAGTTATCCGAGCGTTGCGTTTCGACTCGTGCACAATGCCAAGGAGCTCCTAAAAACGGCGGGGCGCGGTGACCTACAACAAGTGATTGCCGGCATCTATGGTGTACAGAATGCCCGTAAGATGGTGGCAATTGCTGGTGAAACGCCAGATTTCAAGCTAGCTGGTTTTGTCGCGTTACCGGAATTGACGCGTGCCAATCGCCAATATATCACGGTGCTCATTAATGGGCGGGCTATCAAAAATCAACAGTTGACCAAAGCAGTTATCAAGGGTTACGGCTCAAAGTTGATGGTAGGTCGCTATCCGATCGCAGTGATCGCATTAACGATGGATCCGCTACTAGTCGATGTCAACGTTCATCCGACAAAGCAGGAAGTGCGGTTAAGCAAGGAACCAGAGTTGTCGAAGTTGATCAGTGAAACGATTACGGCGCGACTGGTGGATGTCAATTTGATTCCTTCCGCCTTGACCAACCTGGGTAGCCACCGCCGTGAGCATCTCAAAACAGATCAATTGGCGATGGACTTAAACGCTGCGTCTTCACAATATCACGTTGCGACACCTAAAACGAAAGCTAATGCGGCCACTTCGGCTTCAGCTGAACAATTTGCGGCTTCAATTGCGGCCGCAACGACGGCTACCTCGACTTCAGCAGCAACGATTAGTGTGCCAGTCGCATCGGATGTTCCGGCTGAAGCCGCGCCTTCAGCGGTCGAGACTCAATCAGCTTCCACCTCCGCTGAACCAATCATGATTAGTCGGGCTGATGAGCTCGCAACACCGTCTGTCCAAGCCTTTGACCAGCGGTACCAATCTGAAACGGCTGCACAGCCCTTTGGTAAGACCGCTGAGCCTGAAGTGGCCGATTCGACCGCACCCGCACCAACGAGTGAGGCCCCCGGAACGGAACGCTTTCCGCAATTACGCTACTTGGGGCAAATGCATGGGACCTATTTGCTGGCTGAAGCGGACGATGGCATGTATATCTTGGACCAACATGCGGCCCAAGAACGTATCAATTATGAATATTATCGTCAAGCCATTGGTGAGGTGAGTGCTGACCAGCAAAATCTGTTGGTGCCAATTATTCTCGATTATCCCACCAGTGATGTCCTGAAAATCAAGGAAAAGTTGCCGTTGTTGGCAGAATTAGGGCTGCATTTGGAATCGTTTGGCGGTAACAGCTTTATCGTCCATGCCCATCCGACCTGGTTTAAAGCCGGTCAAGAAGAGGATACGATTCGAGAAATGATTGATTGGATCCTACAAGATGATAAGTTGACGGTGGCCCAATTCCGAGAAAAAACGGCCATTATGATGTCGTGTAAACGCGCGATCAAAGCCAATCATCATCTGGATGACCAACAGGCACGGGCCTTGCTTGAAAAGTTGCCGACCTGTGAGAATCCATTTAATTGCCCCCATGGTCGTCCGGTCACCGTTCACTTCACGAATTCTGACATGGAGCGGATGTTCAAACGGATTCAAGATAGCCATGAAGCGCGCGACTAATCGCGTCCTGACTTGAGCGGATTTCAAGATAACAACGTCAAGTATTTGATCAACTAAACTGGACTTGCCAGAACTCTGAGACTAGAGCTTTCTTGGCAAGTCCAGTTTGGTCTAGTGAGCACGATTAAATGGTCCACCGCGGTGCTTAACGCGTGATAACGATTAGGTATGGGGTATGAAGTGACCCGCACGCAATTGGTCTGATTGGCATGGATGAATCTAAGCCGATTTTGACGTATAGGCAGTGAAGATAGCCACAATTGAGAGATGGGTTGTCACGCGTCGTTGAAAGGGCCTGAATGATTCGCTATGATGGTAAAAAAGTCGTTGGCTCAGCCACCCGTCAGTGAGCAACGATGATGAAATGGGAGTTGATATGATGGATATGACGAAATTATATTATCGGCAGACCTATTCTGCCTATTGTTTTTTAGCGGATTTGCCAGAAGCATCGGCGCCTTTTATCGCGGCGCGGCCGACACTTTGGCAATTAAACGCGCATCCAAGTGCCGCAAAAGCCAAAGGCATCGTTTTAGATTTATATGAACAAGTCGCTGCCTTTGAAATGGCGACGGAACAGCATGATGCGACCGAAATCGCCGTTATCAGTCACCAGATTGATAATGCAACTGAAGCGCTACAGCTGTTGGTTCGCCTATTTGAAAGCTATCCACCGACCACCACGATTGAAACGCTGGACAACTGGGACTGGCGGTAAAACGGATGCCCGGGCGTGATTGTGAGTGGGCGCTTCGCTTGAAACCTTCACTTGAAACCTTTAATTGAGCGATTCAATGATTGCGTGTCGCAGGCGTCAACTAGCCATGAATTTTATTAAGATTTTAAGGCATCGCCACAGTCAAGATGGGTTCATGGTAAAATAAGAGCATTGTTCTTAACGGCAAAATATGGGGATTACGACTACAACGTAATGACAAGATAGGGGAACCTGATTTGAAGATAGCACGAAAAATACCACTAGCCGTCTGGTATACTGCGATGTTTGTGGTGATTGCCACGATAACCTACAGCGGGCTTTTTTTAGCAGGCCGAACGCTGATTTGGGAAGTAGATGGGATTGCCCAACACTTCCCAATTTTGTTGGAATTTCAACGGATCTTACAACACCACCCCCAGCAATTATTTAGCTGGTCGTGGAATCTCGGCTTGGGGGCCGACCAATTAACGACATTTGCTTACTATGTCGTCGGTGATCCGTTCAATTATTTAGTGGCGTTGGTATCGCCGTCCCACCTAGAATGGGCGTACCAAGCCTTGATTTTGTTGCGACTGTATTTTGTTGGCCTGGCGTTTCTAGGTTTTAGTCGCCAGTTTAATTTCAAAAAAGTCAGCCAACTTGTCGGCGCACTGACGTATACGTTTACGGCGTATACGTTCTACGTGGGCATGCACCATCCGTTCTTTTTATTACCAATGATTTGGTTTCCGTTGCTCTGCTGGGCCATTGAACGCGTCCTGCGGGGACGACACTGGTTGCCACTCAGTTTGATTACCGCCGTGGTCATTTTGAGCAATTTTTATTTTGCATACTTACTAGCACTCGGCGGTATGATTTACGCGTTAGTTCGTTTTTGGTCACGGCGACGGGCTAAATTAGTGATGCGCTCGTTTTGGCAATTATTTTGGCGATTGCTGGTCGCAGTGACGCTCGGCGTTGCGATGGCCGGGGTGCTACTGGTGCCGACCTTATTAGCGATGCTGAATGCGACTCGCGCCAGTTTTAACTTTGCCAACGGCCTCACGAGTTATCCGATTAATTATTATGTTAATTTGCCTAATCGGCTCCTGACCAACGGTGGTAGCGTGCAGTACTGGGTCACATTAGGGCTGAGCAGCATCAGCTTTATTGCGGTCATTTATACATTGCGGCATTTCAAACGTTATTGGGTACTGAACTGGGTTATTTTGGCAATGATGGTCGGCATTCTGTTGCCACAGTTTGCCGCGGTCTTCAACGTCTTTTCCACGCCATCGAATCGCTGGTTGTTAATGGCGACGCTGGTGTTTGCATACGCGACGATGGCCTTTATGGATCAGGTGACTGACCTAACTGCGACGGATTTAAAATGGTTGGCGGGTGTCAGTGGTGGTTTACTGATTCTGATCTGGCTGATCAATGGCTTTTATCTCAATATTCGTAAACATGACATTGCGACCTACTTGATTCTACTGGCGCTAATCGGGGTGCTGCTGGCGTATCGCGCGTTGAATTTGTCCAAACGGCAATTTTACGTGCTCTTGCTCGGCGTCGTGACGTTAAACCTCGCGAACAATGGGCTCGGATGGTTGAGTATCAACACGAATTCTAACAGTACCGAGCAATTGCGGCAGGGAGCCGCGATGAAGTGGGTCAAAAATTACTTCGATGGTGCACAAAAGGGACTGTCAACGAGTGGTCAGTTTTATCGCACGGCACTTGCGCCTAATTATTACACGATGCGTTCGGCTGAAAGTGACGTGCCGATGGTCTTGGACACGCACACGGTTGGCTCCTATTTTTCAGTACAAAATGGCTACGTTGGTGCCTTCAGCCAAGCGCTAGGCAATTCGGAATATGCCATGAATTCACCATTAGGGTCACTGGATGGCCGCACGACGATGTACAATTTGTTGGGCGTCAAATATCTGTTTGCCCGTGAAGATCAGCTGAAGAAGCAGGCGCTACCAGCTGGTTACGAAGTCGTTAAAATGAAGACTGGCGAGCCGAAAATTTTTGCAGATAAATTTATTTATGGCATGAGTAATCATACGGGGACGATTTTATTGAAGTCCAAGAATGCCTTACCATTAGTTTATACGCAACGGCGTCAAATCAGCCAGCACGCCTTTGACCAGCTCAGTGCCGTTGACCGTGAACAGGCGATGCTTCAGGGTGCCGTTACGACGACCCATGCAACCGGCGTGAAATCGGTCAAGCCAACTGTGAGCGGCAAAACAGTCGATTACACCGTTCAAGCGGATACGACCAATGTCTTGGATACGTTGGATAAAGTCGTCATTTATCGGAATCAGCATGCAACGGGGTCTTCCAATAACGCGTTGACCAAGTTGCCAGCTGATACGATTACGCTGACACCGGAACAGCGGGAAAGTTTGACACCTGCGACCGGGTTAACGAAGCCATCTAATCGGTTACTGAATCTGATTGCGGCCAATCAAAAGCTGGTTCAGAAAAATCAAGAAGATAACGCCAAGGGTCTGACGCACATGGTTAGTGATGTTCAGGGCCATCAGCTCCCATACCAATTAACCATCAAACATCCTAAGCGGTATCGCAACATGGAATTGTACTTGGTCCTTGATGGGATTAGCTACCGGCGTTCATCAATCAAACACGCGTTGAAGACGAGTCAAAACACGACCGTCTTTACGTCGCGGCCCTATACCAAGGTGGATCGACTCAACGATTTGCGTGATGGCCTCAAGGGGAATTTGAGTGCCAGTGGCTATTCACTGACCGCCCAAACGACCGACAACCAAACGACTTTTAGTCAGCTGGGAACGACCAATATGTCTGATTATGAACCACGGACTTCGGCAGTCATCAACCTGGGCTACAGCAAGCATGCCCGTCAACTAATCACGTTGAACTTCACGAGCATTCGGAGTTTGCGTTTTAAATCTGCCAAATTAGTGGCGGTACCACTTGGTAAGACGACGCATCGAGAGACGCGCCGCTTACAGAAAAGTGGGTTGAAGCATCAGCATGTGACGAACAATCGCATCACGGGGACGAGAACGACTAAGCACGCGACCGTACTAACCACGTCGATTCCATATTCGACTGGTTGGCAGTTACGTATTGACGGTCGCTTAGCGCAGACCCAAGTTGTCAATGAAGGGTTTGTCGGCGCGCGGTTGTCAGCTGGCAGTCATCGCATCGAACTGACTTATCGCACACCCGGGCTGAAGCTAGGAGCCTGGTTGAGTCTAGTTGCAGGCCTGTTGTGGCTGATTGGCAGCGTCTGGCTGTGGGTACGGCGACGACCACGAATGCGTGAATAATTAATTTTGTAATCTAAGCAAGTGGGTGGCATGACTGACACATGTTTTGAACAGTGTGTTGGGTGACCACCCATTTTATATTTTTTTGGTGTTTATTGGTTGGATGATGGATTGCGACAAGAATTCATAAAAACAGCCTGCGCTGGAATCCAGCAAGATTCCAGCGTAGACCGTTCAGGTGGCCCAGTCAAAGATACTTAGGCCAGTTGTATTTGAATAAATGAAGCTCATCGAAGCTAAGATAACTTATACGGTTGCCATCGCAATTAGCTGCTCAGGGATTGTGGGTGCTTCTGGGAATTTCTGCCATTCCGTGGTCGCTACCAACATGACGAGCGGCGTGCTCACTGTGGTCAACCAGGTCTTTTGTGGTGTGACCGGGGCTATTGTAGCGGTAATGTCAGCGTTCACTTCGGACTCGGTAATCTGCCACAACCGGTGGGTCACGTTTTTGGGGTCGGTGACTTCAACAACTGGTGCGAAATGACCGACCCAGTCATCAATGAGCATCTCGATAACTGGTTGTTGCTGGTACAGCACGGTATTGATGGTACCGGGCACCATTGTTGTCACCGTTTGGTCAACTGGCCAGCTTGCGATTAACCGCCACTGGTGAATACCATTGTGCGTCAATTCATACCAGTAATAGCTTTCACCAGGTTGAACGTGCTGATCATCAGCGTTCCAGTCAGTGGCAGCGGTTTGAATTTTAGTTAGACCGGATGCGGTCGGCAATAGCGCCGTAAATGGCTTGATTTGCATATCGATAATTCCTCCTAAGGTTCTGAGCATAGCACGATGACCGAATGCCGGCAAGCATTTATGCATGGTGTAAGGGTGCGAAAATAGATTGTGTGAGTTGAGCTGTCGTGAATTATGATTAAAACATGCCAGTTGGTTGGCCTACTGTTCGTCAGCCGATGCGCGCCTTATTCCGACTTCCGGGGCCGGCTGACAATTGCTGGAACGTAAGCCGACGTCGATTTGAACTCACGCAGAAAACCACTGCGCAATTTCAAATACGAGTCTTATTCTAAGCCGGAAGAAGCCCACTTCCGACTAAGAATAATTTGGCTACTGAGCATTGTCAGCCGGCCCCTCCAGTCGGGAACCCGCTCGAATGGCGGATGAACGGCCACCTATCTGGGTACAATTGATTACAGCATATTAGGAGACAGGTCCTTCGAGCAAGCTTTTAGTCGATATTGATGATGCTTTACGTCGTCAGAGTAATGAAAAGATTGTCTGAAAACCATTGCTTTCGTTTATAATTCGAGACTTTGCTATCTAAAACGACTAGAGAAGATTCTTACAAGTTCAATCAAGCTACTGGTCAGATGACTTAAAGTATGGGTAAAAAGTATAGCAATTATTAGAACCAGTCTGACAGTTGAATATCAAAATGAACGTGTACTAAGGAACCAACAACTAATCCAACAAAAAGTTGAGTCCGCACATGTCTGCCTTTCGAATACCATCCCCGGCTGGAAGGCGTTTCTGACAATGCTCAGCGATGAAATTCCACTTAGCAAGCGTTTTTTGCTTGGTTAGTGGAAGACCAGCATTTAAGACGTGGGTTGTCGGCTTAAATCTGTGTCCATCGCGTTCCAGCGTTGTCAGAAATGTCTGGAAGCCGGAATAGGACGCAGCTACAACTGAAAGTTTACGCTAATTCGCACTGTTTCCAGCGGGCCTCTGCTGGTAGCCCCTGAACTTAAAAACTGGCATGCTTTAATCATAATTCATGACAAATAATTATTAGCACAAAGCGTCAGGACACTAACGATTAGATTGCTAGTAAAATACAGAAATGAGGAACTGCCAGTGGGTTGAGCCACATCAACCCAACTAATACTACACGTTAGAACGTGTAATGTGGTACAATTTAGCAAGCAAACATACGTTTTATTTAAAGGAGTTTTCCCTGTGTATGAATATTTTCTCGGTCAAGTGACCGATGTGACCCCCGGGTATGTGGTAATTGAAGTTAGCGGCATCGGTTACAAGGTGTTGACGGCTAATCCTTACCGTTACCAAGTGGGGCGAACTGACGTTAAAATGTATATCCATCAAGCCGTGAGTGATAATGGCATGAGCCTGTTTGGCTTCTTCGACGCGGATGAAAAAGCCTTATTCGAGAAGCTGCTCGGTGTTTCCGGAATTGGCCCAAAGTCGGCCTTGGCGATTTTAGCCAATAATGACCATGCTGGCCTGATTCAAGCCATCAACCAAGAGAACGCGACTTATTTAACGAGTTTCCCTGGGGTCGGCAAGAAGACCGCCCAACAAATTGTTTTAGATTTAAAAGGTAAATTAAATGACTTGAACGTTGATGTGACTGGTCAAACTGCGTTAGATGTTGAAGCGCCGGCAGTTGACGGCGCGCTGGCGGATGCCTTGGCTGCACTGGAAGCACTCGGCTACTCCAAAGCGGACGTCAAAAAAGTGACGAAGAAGTTAGAAACCTTCAGCCAAACTCACGCATCCGATACGAATGCCTTGTTGAGTGAAGGGTTACGATTGTTGATGAAGAAGTAGATAGGAGGGGTAACGAATGGACGATGACAAGTTATTATCTGGTGATAAGGCCAATGACGAAGAAGCGTCGTTAGAAAAATCGCTACGTCCGCAAACGTTAGCCCAGTATATTGGTCAGGACCGCGTCAAACATGAGTTGAGCGTATATATTGAGGCTGCTCGTAAGCGTGAAGAATCATTAGACCACGTCCTACTATATGGCCCGCCCGGTCTTGGAAAGACGACGTTAGCGATGGTGATTGCTAATGAAATGCAGGTCAATATTCGGACGACCAGTGGCCCAGCTATTGAAAAACCAGGTGATTTAGTCGCACTCTTGAACGAATTACAACCTGGTGATATCTTATTTATTGATGAGATTCATCGATTGCCTAAAATCGTGGAAGAAATGCTGTACTCTGCGATGGAAGACTTTTTTGTCGACATCGTTGTCGGTCAAGGGCCCACCGCACATCCGGTCCACTTTCCGTTACCGCCATTCACGTTGATTGGTGCAACGACTCGTGCTGGAATGTTGTCCGCGCCGTTACGGGATCGGTTTGGAATCGTTGAACATATGGCTTACTACGAAGTTGCTGATCTGACGGACATTGTGAAGCGAACAGCTGACATTTTTCAAACGAGTATCAAGCCTTCTGGTGCGCACGAAATTGCGCGGCGCTCACGTGGAACGCCACGAATCGCCAACCGGTTGTTCAAACGGATTCGAGACTTTGCGGAGGTTGCCGATCAGGACGCTATTGATGAAGCCATCGTGGATCGCTCGTTGACTTATTTACGTGTCGATGATGCTGGTTTAGATGAGACGGATAACAAACTGTTACGGACGATGCTAGAGTATTACGATGGCGGCCCAGTTGGACTGGCGACGATTGCGGCCAATATTGGTGAAGAAACGGATACCATTGCTGAAGTTGTCGAACCCTATTTATTACAGATTGGGTTTTTAAAACGCACGCAACGCGGTCGGGTCGTCACGATCAAGGGTTATCAACACTTAGGGTTCCCATATCCGCAAAATAAATTAGGATAAGAGGTCACAACATGAGTTTAACACTTGAAGATTTTGATTATGATTTACCACACGAACTAATCGCTCAGACACCGATCAAAAAACGAGACAGTTCACGGTTATTAGAGTTGGATCGGAAAACGGGTGAAATGCAAGATAAGCATTTCTACGATATTATCGACCAACTTAATCCTGGCGACGCGGTTGTTATGAACAATTCGCGGGTCATGCCAGCTCGTTTGTACGGCGTTAAGCCTGAAACCGGTGGTCATGCTGAAGTACTCTTACTTCACAACACTGAGGGTGATGAATGGGAAACCCTAATGAAGCCTGCCAAACGGGCCAAAGTCGGTACCGTGATTTCATTTGGCGATGGTAAGTTAACGGCGACCGTCACGGCTGAAAAAGAAGACGGCATTCGGATGATTGAATTCCACTATGATGGGATCTTCATGGAAATCCTCGAAAGCTTGGGCGAGACGCCTTTACCACCATATATCAAGGAAAAACTCGATGACCCTGACCGTTACCAAACGGTTTATGCCAAGGAAAACGGTTCTGCCGCAGCGCCAACCGCTGGGCTTCATTGGACAAAAGAATTGTTACAAAAAGTCCAAGATAAGGGTGTCAAGCTCGTTTATTTGACGCTACACGTTGGGCTGGGCACATTCCGACCAGTTGAAGAGGATAATATCGATGATCACAAAATGCACAGCGAATTCTACCGATTGGACGAAGACGCTGCGAAGACGTTGAATGAAGTTCGCCAAAATGGTGGTCGGATCATCGCCACTGGGACGACGTCGATTCGGACTTTGGAGACGATCGGGAGCAAGTTTGATGGTGAAATTAAGCCAGATTCTGGTTGGACGGATATTTTCATCAAACCCGGCTATCAATGGAAAGTCGTGGATGCCTTCATCACCAACTTCCACTTACCAAAGTCAACCTTAGTGATGCTGGTGGCGGCGTTCACAGGTCGCGATATGATTTTGAAAGCCTACCAACATGCCATTGACGAGAAGTACCGGTTCTTTAGCTTCGGCGATGCGATGTTCATTCACTAGTGAGTGAGTGTAACTTGCTAAGATAGCGGTTGTGTCTGTGAGCGATACCGCAAAATGGTGCACCACGCGGCACGTTCCAGCTGATTAAATGATAGTGACAGCACTGTGACGGCTGTTTCGAAGTTGAGTTGTGAATTTTCGAAACGGCCAGTATAGTGCTGTTATTTTATCTCTGCATGGGGCGCTCATCATGAGATGGTTGGCTGCTGTTGATCGTTGTGACTGGTTCACGGCTGGATTTCGTGCTATCATTATTTGAGTTTAGCAACATTTTGATACGGAGGAACAACTATGGAACCGGCAATTAAATACCGATTGATTAAGAAAGAAAAACACA
The DNA here is from genome assembly GCF_018991185.1 of Lactiplantibacillus sp. 7.2.4. NCBI lineage: Bacteria > Bacillati > Bacillota > Bacilli > Lactobacillales > Lactobacillaceae > Lactiplantibacillus > Lactiplantibacillus sp. 7.2.4. The sequence goes on along the minus strand of NZ_JAGYGS010000013.1, from coordinate 8,470 downwards.
CTGGGGCCCGTTTAGGTGAATTGATTACACCCCATGGGACTTTCCCAACCCCAATGTTCATGCCAGTCGGGACTCAGGCAAGTGTCAAGTCCCTCGCACCCGAAGAACTGGATGCAATGGGGGCGGGCGTGATCCTATCCAACACGTACCATCTCTGGCTACGTCCTGGCGAACAAATCGTCAAGGAAGCGGGCGGATTACACCAGTTTATGAACTGGAAGAAGGGGATTTTGACCGATTCAGGGGGCTTCCAAGTCTTCTCACTGGCCAAGAACCGTGATATTACAGAAGAAGGGGTGCATTTCAAGAATCATTTGAATGGCTCCAAGATGTTCTTGTCACCTGAAAAAGCGATTCAAATCGAAAACGATCTTGGCCCCGACATTATGATGAGCTTGGACGAGTGTCCGCCATTTTTCGAAAGTTATGACTATGTCAGCAAATCCGTCGCCCGGACGAGTCGTTGGGCTGAACGAGGCTTGAAGGTTCATCAACATCCGGACTACCAAGGCTTATTCGGTATCGTTCAAGGTGCTGGGTTCAAGGATCTACGGGAACAAAGTGCTAAGGACTTAGTCAGCCTGGATTTCCCAGGTTATTCTATCGGTGGTCTATCCGTTGGGGAATCCAAAGCCGAAATGAACCACGTGCTTGACTTTACGACGCCACTGCTACCTGAAAACAAGCCACGCTACTTGATGGGCGTTGGTTCAGCGGATGCCTTGATTGACGGGGCCATTCGTGGGGTTGACATGTTCGACTGTGTCTTGCCAACGCGGATTGCGCGTAATGGGACCTGCATGACGTCACATGGCCGCTTAGTTGTCAAAAATGCGGCGTACGCTCACGACTTTACGCCACTGGATGATAACTGCGATTGCTATACTTGTCGTAACTTCACCCGAGCATATATCCGACACTTGATTAAAGCTGACGAGACCTTTGGACTTCGGTTGACGAGTTATCACAACCTGTATTTCTTATTGCATCTGATGCAACAGGTTCGCCAAGCCATCATGGACGATAATTTACTAGAATTCCGGCAGAACTTCTTTGAAATGTACGGATTTAACGAGAAAAATCCGAAAAACTTCTAGCGATACTGGTATTTCAACCTGTAATTTGTTAAAGTTAAAGATAGTCAAACTTTTACTAAGATTAGGAGCGATATTAAATGGGATCAATGGCATCAATTTTGTTCATCGTGGTCATGTTTGCATTTCTGTACTTCTTCATGATCCGTCCACAAAAGAAACAGCAACAACAACATCAACAGATGCTCAACAAAATCAAACGTGGTGACAAGGTCACAACGATTGGTCGTTTACACGGGGTCGTTGATGAAGTTAACGAAACTGAAAAGACGGTTACGTTAGACTGTGACGGGATTTACTTGGTATTCGATTTGAATGCAATTGCTAAAATTTCACCAGCTGAAGATGCACAAGCTAAGACGGTTGCACCCGCATCCGGCGCTGCTGCGGAATCTGAAGCAACTTCTGAAGCTGAATCTGCTGCCAGTGCAACGGACGAAGCAAGCGATTCTGAAGCTAAATAAGTATGATGAGGTAAGGGTGGTCAGTAATGGCTGCCCTTATTTTTTTGCTTTTCTGAGACTTTTAGCACCCGCTTGAACGTACGTTCGTGTATAATAAAGGGACTAGCTTAGGTGAAAGTTTGTCAGGTTTCAAAGGTGAGTACTAGTTTTGTTGGTCAGCGATGGTGGTTAAGGCCAAAGAGGTGTACCCACTGTGAACACTTAAGCAAGCTCACATAAAAATGCGGTGCTGCCAAGTGAGCTTAAGCTGGCTGCAGTTAACTTTGAATTTTAGCACATACATAACCAAATAAACGATAAAGGATGGAGGGCGATACCAGTGGCACAGTCGATAATTGAAGCACCGATTCGGGTTGATACGAGTCGGAAAATTATTCACGTGGATATGGATGCGTTTTACGCGTCAATTGAAGAACGGGAAAATCCGGCGTATAAGACACAACCACTGGTGATTGCACATGATCCGCGTCAGACTGGTGGTCGTGGGGTGGTCACAACGGCAAATTACGTTGCCCGTCAATTTGGCGTCCACTCGGCGATGCCAGCAGCTAAGGCGTTGGAATTGTGCCCCAAAGCCGTTTTTAAGACGCCTAATTTTCCGTTATATCAAGAGGTTTCTGCTCAGATTCATCGAATCTTCCATGAGTATACCGATATGATCGAGCCAATCGCTTTTGATGAGGCTTATTTAGATGTGACGGTCAATAAAAAACAGATGCATAGTGCGGTGGCGCTCGCCCATCAATTACAACAAGAAATTTGGCATCAGACTCATTTGACTTGTTCGACGGGAATTTCATATAACAAGTTCATCGCAAAATTAGCGTCAGATTACCGGAAACCAGCTGGTGTTACCATCGTGTTGCCTCAGGACGCGGAATCATTTTTATTACGGGAACCGATCGAAAAATTTCGCGGGGTCGGTAAAAAGACGGTGCCCAAGATGCATGATCTAGGAATCATGACTGGTCAAGACTTGTATGAACGCTCGGAGCTAGATTTGATACAGCAGTTTGGTAAGTTGGGGTACATCTTGTATCGGCGCGTTCGGGGGAGCGATGACCGGCCAGTGGAATATTTGCGGGAACGAAAGTCGATTGGCAAGGAGCGCACGTTTGGCCCATTCCTACAGTCCACGGCGGAGGTCACGACACATCTTAAGGCAATTGCCAAATTAGTTGCGGCTAGCATGCAGTCTCATCAACGGCATGGAAAGACACTGGTTTTAAAGCTACGGTATGGTGATTTTGTCACGATTACCAAGCGGCGGACATTTTCTGAATTTATTCCGAACGACCCGGTACTGTTCGACCAGTACGCCGAAGAAATTTTTGAGGACGTTGTTGATGAGCATTTTTCCTCTGGCATCCGGCTATTAGGCATCACGTTGACCGGATTAGCCCCACTGGCATTTGAGAACCTGACTTTACCGTTATATCCAAATGATAATTAATTTATTTGGCGCGCCGCCCATTCTTCGGTATACTGGAGTACTGTGACAGTTTGATTCGCCACCAGTAAATTATGAGAGTAAGAAGGTTCATATATGACCGTCCAAACAGCAATTTTAGACTTAATTAAACAAGCAAAAACAATTATTATCCATCGGCATCAACGCCCAGATCCCGATGCCATTGGGAGCCAGCTTGGATTAGCTGACATTATTACCACTAGTTTCCCTGACAAACGGGTCTTGACGCCCGGCAAGCAATACCATGGCTTTGACTGGCTAGGTCAGATGGACGAAGTGACTGAGGCTGACTATCAGGATGCCTTGGTTTTAGTTCTAGATACGGCTAATCAGCCCCGGGTTGATGGTGAATTCTGGAATCACGGGGCAACCTGTGTCAAAATTGACCATCATCCCAACGATGACGCTTTTGGCGATCCCCAGTGGGTCGACGTGGACGCCTCGAGTACCAGCGAGATGATTTACAACTGGTACGCTGAATTTACGACGGAATTAACACTGTCAGCCAACGCTGCCCGGCTACTCTATGCGGGCATCGTTGGTGATACCGGCCGGTTCTTATATTCAGCCACGAAGCCTAGCACCATGCGGGCGGCTGCTGCATTGATGGAGGCTGGCGCTGATGCCGAAGCGGTTAACCGCATTGAAGATACGATTACCTTACCCGTTGCTCGGCTCTCTGCCTATGTCTACGAGCATCTGACTCAGCTCGATTCCGGTGCCGCTTACGTGATTTTAACCAATGATATTCTAAATTCATTCGAAATCGGCGATGCTAGTACGGCTGGGGTCGTTCCGCTGCCAGGCCGAATCGATACTGTTAAATGCTGGGCTATTTTCGTCCAACAAAAAGAAGGCAACTTCCGTATTCGCCTTCGTTCAAAGGGGCCGTCGATCAATGGCGTTGCCAAACTGCATGACGGTGGGGGTCACGCGCTCGCCAGTGGCGCCAAGGCGGCGGACCAACAAGAGATTGAGACAGTGGTTCGGGAACTTGACCAAGTCGCAACTGATTATGAGAAAGAGGTTTAACTATGACCGCAAGTTTTGAAGATTTTAAATTGCAGCCGTTCTTGATGCAGGCGTTGACTGAAATCAACTTCCGCAAACCAACTGCGGTGCAAGAAAAGCTGATTCCAGTGATTGCCGCTGGACGCAGTGTGATTGGGCAATCAGCAACCGGGAGTGGGAAAACCCATACCTTCCTGTTGCCGATGATCAATCAGTTAAATGCGGATGAGCGCTACGTTCAAGCCGTTATTACGACACCTAGTCGGGAATTAGCTTACCAGATTCAGGCTGCAGCCAAGCAGTTGATTCAGCACAGTCCTAAAGCCATTCACATCGGACTGTACGTCGGTGGGACAGATAAGCAAGACCAAATCGAAAAGTTACACCGGCACCAACCCCAACTGATTATTGGGACACCGGGTCGGATTTTGGATTTGATGCGTTCCCAATCGCTGGACGTGCACCGGGCCACCCAGTTAGTTGTCGATGAAGCTGATATGACTCTCGATTTAGGATTCTTAAACGTGGTTGATCAAATTGCTGGACGGATGCCTGCCGATTTACAAATGTTAGTCTTTTCAGCCACGATGCCGCAAAAGCTAACGCCGTTCTTGAAAAAGTACATGAACAACCCTGTTATGGAAGAAATTCCGGTTGAATCCGTGATTAGTCCAACGATTGACAATTGGCTGATTTCAACGAAGAGTCATGACAAGAATAGTATCATTTACCGCTTACTGACGATTGGTGAACCGTACTTGGTCCTCATTTTTGCGAATACCAAGGAACGGGTTCAAGAGTTGACGCATTATCTGCGGCAACAGGGACTGACCGTTGCCATGATTCATGGTGATATTCAACCCCGGGAACGTAAGCGCGTGATGCGCGACGTCCAACAATTGAAGTATCAGTTCGTTGTGGCGACCGATTTGGCAGCTCGTGGGATCGATATTGAAGGCGTTTCGCACGTCATCAATGATGATATTCCGAATGACTTGGAATTCTTCATTCACCGGGTCGGCCGGACCGGTCGCAATGGCATGGCCGGGACGGCGATTACGCTCTATAGCCCTGGTGAAGAAGACAAAGTCAGTGCGGTTGAAGCGATGGGCATTAAGTTTAAGCCAAAAGCAATCCGCGATGGTGAAATCGTTGATTCGTATGACCGTAATCGGCGGGCCAAACGGGGGCCGAAGCAGGAAAAGCTCGATCCAACGTTGATTGGTTACGTCAAAAAGTCGAAGAAAAAGGTCAAACCAGGCTATAAGCGCCGTATTCGCAAGAAGATCAGTGATAAAGCACGGATGGATCGGCGAATCGAACAACGCGCCGCTGCTCGAAAGGCCCGTAAAGATCGTAAATCTTAAGCTGATTTTTCAGCGATGTCGAGAGAAATTGGTGGGCGTGTATTGACAACGTCGGCTAAGTTTTCTATACTTTGCAAAGTAAGGACATATTTAACGCCCATGTCGGTCTAGAGACACTTTGGCTGCTGGAAAAAGTGCGGTGGACGTTAGATGCTACCTAAGAATGAATGACTAGCAAACTAGTCCGCGTCTCAGCGTTAATGAGCTTAAGAGGTAAACGAACACATCGTTGCAAGCAAAGTGGTACCGCGTTAACAGCGTCTTTGCTAGCAACGGTGTTTTTTTGCCTTAATTTGGAGCGTAAGAAAGGGTGCCAGAATTAGATGAAAAAATTAAGTAGTAGTGAGATTCGGCAAATGTATCTCGACTTTTTCCATGAAAAAGGCCATACCATCGTGCCGAGTGCTTCACTGGTTCCAGTCGATGACCCAACATTATTGTGGATCAACTCTGGGGTCGCAACGATGAAGAAATATTTCGATGGTTCAGTTGTTCCTGATAATCCGCGGATGACGAGTTCGCAAAAGAGTATTCGGACCAACGATATCGAAAATGTTGGGCGGACCGCACGGCATCACACTTTATTTGAAATGCTCGGTAATTTCTCGGTTGGTGATTACTTCAAAAAGGAAGCCATCAGCTGGGCTTGGGAACTTTTGACCTCACCAAAATGGTTTGGCTGGGATCCTGAGAAGCTTTACATGACGGTTTACCCAAAGGATACCGATGCGGCTAAGTTCTGGGAAGAGACTGGCGTTAAACCTGACCATATCATTAAGGTTGAAGATAACTTCTGGGATATTGGTCAAGGCCCATCCGGCCCCGATTCAGAAATCTTCTACGACCGTGGTGAAAGTTTCAATAATCTAGCTGATGATGATCCTGAAAACTATCCGGGTGGCGAAAACGAACGCTACTTGGAAGTTTGGAACATCGTTTTCTCACAATTTAACCACACGCCAGAAGATACCTATGAACCATTACCACGTAAAAACATTGATACGGGGATGGGCCTCGAACGGGTCGTTTCGGTCTTCCAAAATGCCAAAACGAACTTTGAAACGGACTTATTCCTGCCAATCATTCACAAGACGGAAGAATTAAGTGATGGCAAGCATTATGGTGACAATGCCCAGGACGACGTATCGTTCAAGGTGATTGCTGACCATGCGCGTGCAATTACGTTCGCCATCAGTGATGGCGCCTTACCTTCTAATGAAGGCCGGGGCTATGTCATTCGACGGTTGATTCGGCGGGCCATTTTACACGGCCAAAAGCTGGGCTTAAAAGAAGCCTTCCTGGATCAATTAGTGCCAATTGTCGGTAAAATCATGGTTTCACACTATCCCGACGTGTTGAAAAACAGCGACTATATCGAAAAAGTTGTGGCCGGTGAAGAAAAGCGGTTTAACGAAACTTTGAATGATGGGTTGAACCTTCTGAATAATTTGATTGCCGAAACCAAGCAGGCTGGTCAAACGACCTTAGCAGGTAAGGATGCCTTCAAACTGTATGATACGTACGGTTTCCCATTTGAATTGACGAAGGAATACGCTGGCGATGAAGACTTAGCCGTTGATGAAGCCGACTTCGAAGTCGAAATGAAGGCCCAACGTGATCGTGCCCGTAATGCGCGGAGTGGGGCCAAATCAATGGGCGTGCAACGCAGTTTGTTGATTGACATCAAGACGCCGAGTGAATATGTTGGTTACGATGAATTGACGGATGTGCAGGGGACGTTGAACGATATTATCGTGGACGAGACCTTAGTCGATCATGTTGACGGTGGTAAAGCTGAAATGATTTTCAGTAAAACGCCATTTTACGCCGAAATGGGTGGCCAAGTTGCTGACCGCGGGGTTATTTTAGATGCTGACGGTACAACCGTGGCCAAAGTGACGGATGTTCAAAATGCGCCTAACAAGCAACATTTGCACACGGTGGAAGTCCTGAAGCCAATGCACAAGGATACCACCTACACCTTGAACGTTGATCTTGCCTTCCATAACAAGGTCGAGAAAAATCATACGGCGACCCACTTACTGGATCAAGCGCTGCGCGATGTCTTAGGTGAACATACGAAGCAAGCGGGTTCACTGGTTGAACCTGATTACCTGCGTTTCGACTTTACCCATTTTGGCCAAGTTACGGATGAAGAACTCGCCAAGGTTGAACAAATCGTTAACGATAAAATCTGGGCGGCCTTGCCGGTAACTGCCATCCAAACCGACCAAGAAACGGGTCATAAGATGGGCGCTATCGCGGTCTTTACTGAAAAATACGGTAAAATTGTCCGTGTCGTTTCAATCGGGGATTACTCAATTGAATTCGATGGTGGGACCCACGTTAAGAACAGTAGCGAACTTGGCTTGTTCAAGATCGTTTCCGAAACCGGGATTGGTGCTGGGACTCGTCGGATTGAAGCCGTTACGTCGAAGGAAGCCTTTGAACTGTTGGCTGGTGAAGAACAGACCTTGAAGCAAGTGGCTGCACAAGTCAAGGCGCCTAAGTTAGCTGATACGCCAACTAAGATCAGCCAGTTGCAAGCCGACTTGAAGGCCGAACAACAAAAACGTGCCAGTCTCGAAAGTCGTTTAGCTAAGCAACAAGCTGGCGCTGTCTTTGACCAGGTCGATACGGTCAATGGCACCACCTTGATTGCACAACAAGTTGAAGTTTCTGGCATGGATCAACTACGGCAGTTAGCTGATACTTGGAAGACGAAGCAATATTCAGACGTGTTGGTTTTGGGTACTGTAATCGGTGAAAAGGTCAACTTGTTAGTTGCTGTGAGTGATGACAAGGTCAAAGCAGGCATCAAAGCCGGTGATTTGATCAAAGCCATTGCACCACAAGTTGGTGGTGGCGGTGGTGGTCGGCCAACATTGGCCCAAGCTGGTGGTAAGAAGCCCGCTGGATTACCTGCTGCACTGAAAGCTGCTCATGATTGGTTAGCTGAACAGTAATCAGTAAGCCTGGAAGTTTGCTAACAAAATATGTGTGTGCTGGCGGTAATTAAGCTGAGCAGACACAACGATAAATTTATTAGAGAAACGGTTTTTC
>NZ_JAGYGS010000129.1:0-1710 GCF_018991185.1 Lactiplantibacillus sp. 7.2.4 | reverse complement strand
GGAGCTGCTCCTTGTCAAGTAGACAAGTCAAATAATTAAAGTTTTATGCACTCTTTTGAACGGCATGATTCCGGTATTCTTCCGGAGTCATGCCGTTTAGTGTTTTCTGACGTCGTTCCGTGTTATACCATGTGACGTACGCCTTGATAATCCCGATTAATTCAACTTCCGAGAGTGGTGCCTTGAAAGCCAGTTCTTCAGTCTTTAGCTGGCTCCAGAAACACTCCATGGCACTGTTGTCGCCTGGTGTTCCTGGTCGCGACATGCTATGGTCGATCCCTTTTCCAGATAATAGGGTGTTGTAGTCACCAGAAGTATAAGCCGAGCCTTGATCGGAATGAAGAATCTGTGGTTTCACACCACGAGTTGCTTTCAGGGCCTGTTTGAGTGTTTCAGATACTAATTCCTTGGTCTCAGTACTGGCGACCGCCCATGCGATAATGCTGCGGTCACAAAGGTCTTTAATGGCACTTACACGTAAGCGTTGCTTCTGGTCGGGCCCAAATTTCAATTCACTACAATCAGTCACCCAAGTCATATTTGGTTGCTCAGGTTTGAAATCATGGCTACCATCTTCGTTTAGTAACTTATTGGCGTAAATGTGGTCTTTCTTCTCCTGTTTTCGATCATGCTTAGCCGCACGAATTGATGATTGAATCCCGTTACGACGCATGATACGACGAACCCGACCCTCACTAACATGGTACGGGGTCTCCTCATTAATATATGTTGTCATGGTCCGGACGCCAAAAATATAATTCTTTGATTCTTCACGCTTAATGATATGCGCCAAAATGGCTTCATTCTCCAGTTCATGCGCGTTAACTTTACGGTGAAGCCACTTGTAGTAGGCGGCTCGAGATACACCGACATACTGGCACATGAAACTAATCCCATACACTTGATTAGTGTCGGGATTTACTTTTTTCGAGAGTGCTTGAACTGTGAGATATTTTTCTTTTGCTGGGCATCCATCCTCTCGAATTCTTGGAGTTTTTTTAATACGGCGACCTCCGTAGAGACATGCGCTAACCGGGCCTTGAGCCGCTTGATTTCTAAGCCCTTTAGTTCCATTTCGGTCAATTGGCCATTGGCTTCCTTGGCCTTACCGCGACGGTCTGCGAGGGCATCGGGACCGCCTTGCTTGAACTTCTTAACCCAAGCATACACTTGGCCATAGGACACGTTAAAATGGGTCGTGGCGCCGACGTAGTCCATCTCATTGGCGATGACCCACTGCGCGATTTCAATCCGTTCGACCTGTTCAGTCTTTCTACCATTCTTCATCCGGGTAGTCCTCCTAGTGGTTTTGAGCGATTTACCACTAGTATACCGCTTGACCCACTGGAAGATAACTGAGTTATTAGGGATATTATATTGTCGAGCTAACTGGGGATACGATGTACCACCGGCCAAATAAGCCTGGACGACTTCAAGCATCAACTCAGGTGTATAGGTGCGCTGTGGACGTCGCCGCAATGCATCAATACCGCCAGTGTTGAAGCGCTCAACCCATTGGAGAACCTGATCACGTTTCACACCATACTCCCGTTCAATAGCATTAGCTGACATCCCATCCTGTACCAACTTAATATAGAATAGTTTATCTTCTTCACTATATCTCGTACCTTTTCGGCCCATAAAAAAATACTCCTTCCTTGGCAGACAAGCTTTAATTATTTGCTTGTCTATCTTGGTAGGAGTATACCC
>NZ_JAGYGS010000128.1:0-1804 GCF_018991185.1 Lactiplantibacillus sp. 7.2.4 | reverse complement strand
ATCGAGTAGGAGGCAATTGATTAATTCAATTGCCGACCTCTCACACCACCGTACGTACGGTTCCGTATACGGCGGTTCAATAACTTAAGCATCCTTCATTTGTATCTGCTGGAGTGTCTTGGACATGTTTATTAGTCCGAGGCGCTCCAGCTTTTGGTTTGTATACGTGTAGGTCATAGTCTTACTATGGGCGATTCGCCAATATCCCTTTCGAGTGTTGGCGAAGGTTTTGGCTTGTTCTCGTGTCATTCCTAGCTTAATCAGCTGGCGATACCGGGTCTTGAGCTTCTTCCAACGTTTCCATATCAGCTGACGAATCCTACTTCGCAACCATTCATCCAGGTGTTGGATGAACTTCTTCATCTTGCCGATTCCATAGTATTGTAACCATCCTCGCATTTTCTGCTTGATTTCCTTCATCAACATCAACCAACTGATTCCACGGCTTCGCCCTGTCATTACCTTGAGTGCCCGTTTAATACGCTGCTTCACGACCTTATGCGGTCGTGGGTATGCGCCATTACGGTCGACTCCCAGTGTAAATCCCAAGAACTTTAGCCGAAGTGGTGAACCAACCGTCGTTTTCTGGCGATTAATTGTCAGCTTCAACCTATTTTCAAGAAAGGCTGTAACGTTTCGCAGAACTCGTTCTCCGGCGCGCTTGCTTTTGACGTAGATATTACAGTCATCGGCATAGCGCACAAACTGGTGGCCTCGTTGAGTTAGTAAGGTATCCAACTCGTTGAGATAGATATTCGCCAGTAGTGGAGAGAGGTTACCACCTTGTGGCGTTCCTTCCGTCGTGTCTTGGAATAATTTCCCATTCATGACTCCGCTGGTTAGAAAGCGCCGGATTAGGTGGAGTAACCAAGGATCAGTTACTTGTTGCTGAATGAAATTCATCAATAGGTCATGGTTGACCGTGTCGAAGTAGGCCTTTAGGTCAAGGTCTACCACATAGTGGTAGCCTTGATTATAGAGGCTAGTGACGCTCTTAATCGCGTCATGTGCACTCCGGCCAGGTCGGAAACCATAGCTATTGTCAGAAAATACTTGTTCATATATCGGCGAGAGTACCTGCACAACCGCCTGTTGAATCATGCGGTCGATAACTGTCGGTACTCCCAATTTTCTAGTTGAACCATCAGGCTTGGGTATTTCTACCCGCCTAACCGGTTGTGGCCGATATGTTCCATTACGCAAACTTTCCAAAAGTTCTTCCCGGTGCTTGCGGGTATATTCGGGTAGTTGGTCGATGGTCATCCCATCAACACCAGCTGCACCTTTGTTTTGACGAACCCGTTTGAACGCTAGGTTCAAATTGGCTCTTGCAAGCACTAGGTCTACAAATTGAATGCCATTCTGCACCGTGCTTTCACCGCCAGTAGCGCTATGCACCCCAAGATACTCTTTGTCTTCCAGACTATCCATCCCTTGGTGGCCAGTTTGTTCTGTTTTCTGCAATTTTCGCACTACCAACACCTCCAGTATCAGTGAGAATTATTATTGTTCGGTCCTTCATCTGCCATACAGCAGACTACTATGACCTCGGCTGACTCCTGCCAGGTTCAGCTAGCCATCGCTGACTAGTTTGTTCCTGTACACCCATATCGGCGTTCTTGTCGGGAACTTTCCTGACAGGCCTCCCCGGGTAAGAGTGATAGCTTTCGTACCATGCAACCGTTGGCTTTACTGATTTCAACTTCGAGTAGTATCGGACTTCGGTTTGTGGAGCAACCTCATCCAGCCTCATCAGCCTTATAGCCACTTCTTGTACATCGGTTCGGTACTTTGCTTTAGGCTT
>NZ_JAGYGS010000127.1:0-1815 GCF_018991185.1 Lactiplantibacillus sp. 7.2.4 | reverse complement strand
AATGTTAAAATAGCCTTGATAGAACAACAATGTTTAGCGGAAACTATCGTCTTGCCCAAGCCGAGTTTTCGCTTATTTTTTTTGTTCTAATTCCTTTCTTGAATAATTTTCTAAAGCTAAAGCTAAAATTGCAGACTTAGAAAAACCCTTTTCTTTCGCAAGATTTTCCAAAGTAAAATACTGATCTTCGGTTAGACTGACCGTAATTCTTTTTTTATTTGTAGCCATATTTTTACTCCAAACTAAATCAAATTTAAGTACACCATTATTATGCTTTTTTGCAACATTATTGTCAATAATATATGCTATAAATCTCTATTTCGCTAAAAACTCGCTAAAAACTCGCCGAAAACTCGCCGAGATTTAAAACTCTGTAACCATTGATATTAAAGGCTTGAAGACCATTTTTAACCAAAATTGGCACTCGGCACTTAAAAGGGGGGTCGTAGTACGGTCGCAAAATTCGCTCCCTCGCCCCCCTGATTTTCAAATTTATATCCCACACGAATAAAACCATGGGCGCTGCCCAAACCTGCAAGCTGTGTCAGCTTGACCCCATAAATGAGCGGGTGCTCCCGCTCAAACTCACCCCGCACTCGCCGTGAGGCAGGCAAAAAAAGCAGGTGTGCTTTTCTTTGCATGCGCAAAAGTGTCTTGGTCTAGTGAGTCTGTCAACTCCTTAAAGCCTCCTAGAACGGCTAAAAGCCGTTCTACGTCGATTTACCGTTGACAGACAGCTAATTATGCATTTAACAGCTAAAATGGCTTAGAGAGCAAATTAGACCCATTTAAAGCCAACATTCAAAGCAGTTAAAGTCCGAAGGAGATAACGACTGGACTTTAACTGCTTTGAATGTTTCAACTGACGCAAGTCAGTTTTGTTTGAGCGAAGCGAAATCTGATACAGGTTTTAGTGGTTTTAGCGCAACGTCATCTTTGATGACGTGTAAGTGCGCTTTTAGCATTTTCTTTTGATTTTTTCATTGCTATTTTTAAAGCAATGCGCACTTACACACCACAATTAAAATTGATGGTGTTTGTGCTAAATTTCCTGTATCAGAAGTCGGCTAGCCGACAACAAAAAAAGGTGCTCGAATTGAGCACCCACTTTTTATTCACTAATCAATCTTGTATCTCGCCAGTTTCTTTGTCTATGTCTCCTCTGCCATACTTGCGTTCCTGATAAACAGCATCGAAATATAGTCTTATCAGTCCAGTATGAGCACGTAAAACCGAATTAACGACCTTGATACTAGGCATGCCATATTCTGAACCATGAGCTTTTAAAAAGCGTCTCAATTCACGCATATTTGCCAAATTATGGTCATCAATCAAATCACAAACATCATTCAGCATGTCGTCTTTATCTTCCACATCAAGCGATATATATCTATCAATATCAAAATTATTTATCAGCGTAATATCTTTTTTATTATATTTATGTTTTTTCTTCTCAATAGCATCTTTAGACTCATGTGTAAGGTATGAATACATGCTTGCCATACTTCTGATGACTATTTGCACTTTAGCGATACTCCGATCACCTAGAAGCTGTTTAATCTTGTACCGAACACTATCAGCAGTAACTGGATTTTTAGCCACATAGACAACATGATAATGCGGCTTTTTATAGTGCTTGCCATTTCGTATGACATCATCAGGTGTCCATTTTGATTTATCAGTTTTTTCATCCATATCATGAAATGGACTAATAGCAATTGGAACACCAATTAATTCTAATTTCGATTTCCAATCTTCTGGAATAGATTCGGGATATAACAAAAAGGTGAAGTATCTTGATTTGTCTTTTGCCAT
>NZ_JAGYGS010000126.1:0-2010 GCF_018991185.1 Lactiplantibacillus sp. 7.2.4 | reverse complement strand
TAATAGCTTTGTTAAAGATAATCCAGATTTAAAATTTAAAAAGACAATGAATGATCCAGAAAAAGAAAACGATCGACCTAGTTCTTAGGTTGATCGTTTTTGAATTTACTCAGTTTATGGGCATTGACATAATCGGCAAACATTTTTAAAAGCTCTTCGGTTTGCTCGACCGATAGCTTATCAGCTTGAAAGTATTTTTCCAATAAAGCGCCTTTTTGAATTAGCCGCCGAGATCGTGCTTTGCGGGCTTGACGATTTTCATAGTATTTAGACTGCCGTAATTTAAAATCTTCCCGAGCCATTTTCTCTTTTAAACGAGCTTTTTGTGCAACCAATTTTTCGTATTGATTAGCCATCATCACCACTTAGTTACAATTGGTTATTTGGTTCATGATTTAAAATCGTTGCTATTTTTTGCGCGAGGTCTTTAATTTTTTGGTTAGACAAATCGGTATAATCTAAGTTTGCCGTTTTAATAATTTGCTTGCCAAGGTTTTGTTCAATCTTACTTTTTTCAGCTTTGATCCTTTGATTAAGCTGTTTTAATTTAGCTTCTTGTTTTTCCAATGCCGATTGGGTCATCTTAACTCCTCCTGTCAAATTTATATATAATTAATAAAGATAATAACACTTCAATTAATTTAAGTCAACATAAACGTTGAAAAAGCGAAGCGTTAGGCGTACACTAAAAGTAAATATATGGGAATCAGAATACTGAGTGGAACGAGGTCAATGCGCACTTACACGTCATCTTTGATGACGTTGTGCTAAACCCATTAAAACCTGTATTAGAAGTCGCCGATGGCGACAACAAAGTCAAACCCATAAACCCAAAGAAAGGTGGTGACCGACATGGCAATTTTTCACATGAGTTTTAGTAATATTAGTGCTGGTAAAGGACGAAGTGCGATTGCCAGTGCCGCTTATCGAAGTGGTGAAAAGCTATTTGATGATAAGGAAGGTCGCCACTATTTTTATGCCCGCTCGGTTATGCTAGAAAGCTTTATTTTAACCCCCAAAAATGCACCAGAATGGGCCAGTGATCGAGAGCAGTTGTGGAATAAAGTTGAAACGAAAGATCGTAAATCAAACTCACGGTATGCAAAAGAGTTTAACGTGGCTTTACCGGTAGAATTAAGTGAATCCGAACAGAAAGAATTACTGACAAAATATGTGCAAGAAAATTTTGTTGATGAGGGCATGGTAGCCGACGTGGCAATTCATCGCGACCACCCAGATAATCCGCACGCTCATGTGATGTTAACCAATCGCCCATTTAACCCCGATGGTACTTGGGGACAGAAAACAAAAACCGAATACATTTTAAATAGTCATGGTAATAAAACTAAGACCCCTGCAGGGAATGTGAGAAACCGAAAAATTTGGTTGGTTGATTGGGATAAAAAAGAAAAAATAACTGAATGGCGGCACAATTGGGCGGTTAGTGTAAATCAAGTTTTAGAGCAAAAAAATATTCCCGATCGGATCAGTGAAAAATCCTTTGAAGATCAAGGAATAAATGAAGTTCCAACTCAACATGAGGGAATCAATAGTAAGCGGCATGAAAGAAACGAATTTAACCAACAAGTTAAGGACTATCGCAAGGCCAAAGCCAGTTATAAAAATAACCAAGAAAAAGTAATCAATAGAGGTCATTTAGATAGCCTAAGTAAACACTTCTCGTTTAATGAAAAACGGGTAGTCAAAGAGTTAAGCCATGAACTGAAAACTTATATCAGTTTGGAGAACTTAGATGATAAGCGGCGCATGCTATTTAATTGGAAAAACAGCACCTTAATTAAACATGCGGTTGGTGAAGATGTGACTAAACAATTATTGACAATTAACCAACAAGAAAGCTCACTCAAAAAAGCAGATGAACTCTTAAATAAAGTAGTTGATCGCACGACTAAAAAACTTTATCCAGAGCTTAATTTTGAACAGACCACGCAAGCTGAAAGACGAGAATTAATTAAGGAAACCGATAGCGAACAAACAGTTTTCAAGGGT
>NZ_JAGYGS010000125.1:0-2052 GCF_018991185.1 Lactiplantibacillus sp. 7.2.4 | reverse complement strand
TTGGGCTCTACCGAGGGTCGCCTTGCCAGCGGGACAGACCCAACCGCTCATTTTCCTGTTCGGAAAATCTTGCTCTCGTGGCAGTTAATTTTGGCTGTTCTCTTCCGCCAAAATAATCGCCACTCACTAGCTTAATTTTTCTAAGAAAAATTGACGCCCGAATTAAAAAAAATCTCGGCTATCTTTTCCGCCGAGATTCCTTTAATTCGCAAAACCGAAATTTTTGATCCACAAAAACCATGGAACAAAATTTCAAAAATCACTAAACATGCAATGTTTATATCCGACTTTCGTATATGCCGTCATAGACTTCCGCTTTAACAACATCCATATCTGTACCGCCGTTATCAACATATTTCAAAATATTCCACAAAGAATTATGTAAATATTCAGCTTCAATCACTAACTCTTTTTTACTCATATGGCTGTATTCACTATTTTTATCTAAGTCATGCTCATCGTAATAATCTTCAAATAATCCCATACTCATTTATCTCCTAATCTTCATACTTCAAGCGCTCATTTAAAGCACGTACTTTTCCCTTTTCAATATCATCAGAATGTCTATTTCTAGAATCAAGATAAATCTGTTTTAACCGCTTAAAATCAACATCAAAACCATTTTTTTGCATTTCTTCAACAAAAAATTTATCCAATCTCATCATCATAAAAAACACTCCCTACCACATAAAATAATTTTGCTTTTTAAAGTCCCACTTTGCAACGACTTCTTCCGCAGCTTCCATTTGCTCTTTGCTATATTCTTCATTACCAACATGAACTAAGTCACCCTTATCAACGTCCTCAAGTTTTAAATCTTGCTTTATCTGCTTAAAAAGACCGCCATAACTAATTTGCCGTGTACCAGCCAAAGCATACTCTAGATCATTAATCACTTCTAAGTTACGGTCATCATTGGCAGTCATATAGTCAGACGACTTAACTTCATACTTAGCAGTTTCTTCCGCACTAGCTTGCAGAGAACCAGTACCTTTGCGTTTATTAGCCTTAACTATTTCAACATGCACAACTGGCTCATAATCAACTTTTAAGGCTCTCTGCCACAATTTAGTCCACTCTGCTTGTTTGATATAGTTAGTATTATTACCAGTAAAATAGCTCGATTTTACAAACAATAAAACATGCAAATGTTGATTATATGACCTATCTTCATCATTGACCGTGATTTCAGTTGAACGCAGATAACCAAGTAAATTTTTGGTAACTTTCTTATAACGGGTAAGCTTATTAAACGCCTTGGTTAAAACTCGCAATGAACTTCTTAGCTCTTCTGCACCATAAGCATTCTTAACCGTCAGTGTTAAAAATAAAAAACGTCCCTTAGGCTGTCTGCTAACGGCTTCCGCAATAATTTGTTTTAATTGACTTGAATTTTTCATACTCTTTCTCCAATTACACAACGGACATAAGCGTTTCTGACAAAACCAAGTCTGGTAGAGTTTTAACTGATTATTGATCTTACGAAAACGCAAAGTTTCCCCACAACCCCTAATGTCATGTGCACGTTTAAATTCTAAAATCGACAAATATTCTGCATAACGGACATTTTCAATTTTACGTTCACGCCAAGGTCTTACTTTCCCGTTTTTTGTTTTATCTTGAAAAATTTCTGACATATATAAAAGCTCCTTTTCTAACCTACGTGAAAAGGAGTTTGATTTCTGTTTTTGCTTATATAATTTTGACAACCATAAAAATTATATACCTAATTATTCAAAAGTCCTATAGCATCTGTTATACTAGGCTTTGAAGCAATAAAACTTTGAAATCAAACTCACGTGTTCCGGACGGCCAAATCAGGAACTTGCACGTGGGTTTTTTTTTGCGCTTCTTTATTATTAAATTTTATATGTCCAATAATACACCAAAACCCCATAAAATCAATGATAAGGGACAAATTACTCGCAAAAATAAAAAACTAGTTGATCATACTAGTATCAAGATAAGAAGAAACTGGCAAAAAAACGCCAGTTTCAACCCCTCGGGTGCTGACGCCCCGAACCCAGTCCAAGCTGTGCCAGCTTGACCGCC
>NZ_JAGYGS010000124.1:0-2135 GCF_018991185.1 Lactiplantibacillus sp. 7.2.4 | reverse complement strand
TGTCAACGCCGATGTGAAAATGTCGTTTTTTGCCGATTAAAAAATGCTGTTTTTTACCGATAAAGTTTACAGTGTCTCACTGCTCCTTTCTTTATTTTGTGCGTTGAAACCTGATAAATCAGGTCCGGAATTATCCTTCTTTTCAATTAAATGATCTTTCATTCGATATGATCGACCAGTGATTCGGATAACTTTAGCGTGATGAACCAAGCGATCTAAAATGGCGTTAGCTAACATCTTATCTGAAAAGGTGTTTCCCCACTTAGAAAGCGGAATATTAGTGGTGATAATGGTTGATTTCCGTTCGTATCGTCTTTCAATTAACTGAAAAAACAGCTTAGCGCCCACTGACTCAATTGGAAGATAACCAATCTCATCAATGATTAGAATTTGAAAACGGGCATACCGGCGTAGCACTTCTTCGCTCCGGCCTTGAACTTGTGCTGTTTGAAGCTTGTTGATGAGGTCGCTACATCGAATAAACTGCGTTGAAATTCCTTGTTTACACCCTTCAATTCCAATGGCGGTGGCTAGGTGAGTTTTACCGACACCGGAGGTGCCGATAAACAAAACGTTTTGATTCTCTTGGGTGAATCTTAGTGATCCCAAGTCCTCAATTATCCCTTGGTTAATTCCCGGTTGATAACTAAAGTCAAAGTCAGCTAACGTTTTTTCATATGGAAAGCGGGCTAGTTTAATTCTCAAATTAATCTTTTTTTGTTCCCGGTATTTAAGCTCAGCCGTTGTCAATTCGAATAAGGCATCACTCAAGGACTTGGGTGCTTCATCTTGATGATCCAATAGGTAGCCTAAATGTTCGGCGAAACGATCTAACTTTAATTGTCTAAGGTTGGTGTATAAAGCTTGGTAATTGGCCATTTTCTCACTCCATTTCATCAAACATCTTCAGGTTTCGGTCGACGTAATCATCAATGACTCGGTCATCACGATTCTTATAAAGGTCTGATCGGACAATCTCTTCCATGTCATCGCGAAGGTAAGTAAATCTTTTCAGTGAAATAGGGTGAGAACGAATTAATTCTCCGTTATAATAAATGTATAGAGTATTGTCATCGTGTTTAATTTGTACGGTTTCGTCAATATATCTTATGGGGACGGAGTATTTCCGATTTTGAAAGACAATCATTGATTCCTTGCTAACTTTCCTTGCGATGGTTTGGCTGGCATAGGCATCGAGTAAGTCGTGATCAAAATCATGGAGATACTCTTTTTCTTTATCAAGCAATAAATAAGGCGGAATTTGAGTCGCCTGAGACTTCTCATGATTCAGCTGATCACACGTCAAATGGACGATCTCGGCTAAGTCTAGCGGCTCTTCAAACTCGTGGTTGTAAACTTTGATTCGCTGAGTAGTTCTGGCCAGCGCCTCAACCTTTCCTTTGGTTTGTGGCCGAAACGGTCGACAAGCAATTGGCTTGAAACCAGCGTCCTTAGCGTATTCAACGAAGGTTTCATTAAATACCGGCTTACCAAAATTACTTTTATGATGATCGACGACAACCTTTTGGTTGTCAAACCAGATTTCTTTCGGCACACCCCCGGTTGCCCAAAAGGCATTAGTTAAGCAATCAAAAAAGGTAATTTGGCTGCGACTGAAGGTAAATTGCATGTATTTCATTCGCGAGTACCCTAAAACATATAAGAAGATGTTGCCTTTGACAATCTCTCCATGCCGAGAAACCAACGTTAAATCTTCTTTCCAATCAACCTGGGCTGAAAGCCCTGGCGAGGTTTCAATCCGGATAGTGGCTTTTTTCGTTGCGGCTTTTCTGATGGTTCGACAATAGTCTCTGAGAATACTTTGCCTTCCTTGATAGCCACGTTCTTTGATAAAGTAATAAATTGCCGTTGCCGAACAGCCTTCTAGAACCTTTTCTTCAATCGTTTTTCGATAATCGTCAAGTTTACTCGGCCGCCGTAAGGGTTGTGGCTGCTCATCTGGGGGCGTAAGCCCTAAATTGTAGTATCTTTTTACCGTTCGTGGATCAACACCGTATCGCCGACCAATTTCAGCGAAGTTGGGCTTTATTTTGTTCATAATATATTGCTGGACACACTGCTCAACATCTAAACGCATTTCAGTTCCTCCAAATTTGAGATGCGTTTATTTTACC
>NZ_JAGYGS010000123.1:0-2157 GCF_018991185.1 Lactiplantibacillus sp. 7.2.4 | reverse complement strand
GTGGGCTCTGCGAGGCCGGTTTTGCCGCTGGCAAAAAAATAATCAAAGGTCGCTTTTGCTCCCAATGATTATTTAAAACAATAATACCTTAACAATGTTCATCAAAAATAAAATTTCTCAAAACATGTAAAAGTCTTCTCTGAATTTCTACAGGTTCAGTTTTTCTTTTCTCAAATTCTCTAATATAATCATCTCTTTGATCAGCACTCATATTTCTAAGATTATTACCAGATCCTCGAGTAGCTATCAATTCATAGTAAGCGAACAACGATTGCACGATTTTATCCACTATTTCAAAAATACTATTTGGAATTGCAAGAGTTCCTTCAACAAAATTTCTCAAAGCTAGTAAATCACTATTCAAATCAGGAATAGAATCTTTACCGGCACATTCTCCAATTTTATTATGAAGTGCTCCAGCTTTCTCAAAAAAACTATTTATAAATTCCTGCAAAACAACAAACTTATTAGAATTATCAGTATAATTTGTAACTCCAGAAATGAATTTTACATCAGAATTACTAATATTATTACCGTTAAAATTACCAGAAGAAGTATTAGAACAATTATCTTGACTGGTCTGATTGCTTCTTTTCATGCTTCTCACCTTCACTATTATCAACATTGACACTAGAATTATCGATATTATTACCATTGAAATTTCCCTTAATATTTTTCGAACTGTTAATAGTCTTTTTATTTCCTGTAAAAAAGTTAAAAGCACCCTTAATCATTCCCTTAAACAATCCCTTTAAGGCATTGAAAAATGAAGCCAAAGCAATCACCTCCCCCCTCACTTATAATATAGACAATAAATCATTAAACAAAATAATTCTTACGCTGATAATCCCATTTAGCAACAATCTCACGCACCACTTGATCAACCTTTTGATCATCACTATCCGTATTAATCAAATCACCATTTTCAACGTCTTCCAATTGCAACTGCTTGCGAATTTCTTTCAGCAAACCGCCATAGCTAATTTGCCGGGAACCAGCCAAAGCTCGTTCCAAATCATCAATTACTTGTAGGTCTTGTTCTTGATTATTAGTCAAAATATCTTTAGATTTTACCTGATATTTGGCCGTTTCTTGAGCACTAGCCAATAACGAATTTTTATGGCGATTCATATTCGGTTTAACTGCCTCAACATTCACCATTGGTACATAAGTCAATTTCATTGCCCGTTGCCAAAACCCAGTCCATTCTACTTGTGAAATATAGTTATCAGTCCCCTTAAAATAATGGTTCTTCACAAAAAGCAAAACATGCATATGATGGTGGTACATTGGCTGACCCGCTTCATGATTAACAGTCACTTCAGTCGAACGCACATAGCCCAATAAATTTTTGGCAACTTTTGTATACTGAAAAATTTTTGCAACAGCTCGTCCCATTTGACGTAACTCACTCTTCAATTGATCACCAGTTGTATTCTCAACCGTCAACGTTAAAAATAAGAACCGGCCCGTCTTTCGTTGTTTAACAGCTTCCGTCAAAATCTGTGTTAACTGATTGGATTGCTTCATTGCCCGCCGCCAATTACATAACGGACACAAACGAGAATGGCAAAACCAAGTCTGCGCCAATTTCTTGTGACCATTTTTATCTTCCACAAAACGCAAAACTTCGCCACATTCTTTAACTCGATGAGCTTTCTTATAATGCAATATTTGTAAATAGTCACCATACTGCAAGTTCTCTAACTTGCGCTCCCGCCACGGCCGAACTTTCCCTGACTTTGACCGATCAACCAAGACTTTTTCATTAGCCAAAATAAAAACTCCTCTCATCTGGCCACGTGAGAAGAGTTAATCTGTTATGTACTTGCTTCACTTAAATCAGTCAGAAGGCTTGACGGCAAAGGGTTCAAGCTTTAAACTATGTCTAGTAAATCCAAATACGATTTTTACAAGATTAACTCACGCGTTCGAGGTCGGCAAACTTTCGAAGCTCACGTGGGTTTTTTTTATATTTATTTTATACCACAATAATACGCCTAAACCCAGTTGTGTCAATGGTTTACCTCACTTTTTGAAAATGACGTTGTTTCTAATAGTATCAAGATAAGAAGAAACTGGTCAAAATCGACCAGTTTCTAAGCCCTCGGGCGCTGACGCCCCGAACCCAGTCCAAGCTGTGCCAGCTTGACCGCA
>NZ_JAGYGS010000122.1:0-2314 GCF_018991185.1 Lactiplantibacillus sp. 7.2.4 | reverse complement strand
CACATATTTTACCGGAAATTCAAGCGTCTTTCAAAGACCTCAAACAGTTTCTTAGTTGGTTGGATAAATGTCGGCGCCTATGGCGCAACTGCGAACGTTACCTACAAACTATTCGAATTATGGTAGCTTTAGCCTTCATCAGGCTTTTATTGAAAGACTGTTAAAGATTAAAAACAGGTTCTAAGCTTCATAATATTTTCGCCATTTGGTTTATTTACTTGACTTTGGGTTTGACCTGTTACAGCTTAGAGTTGGTTGAGCAGAAGTGATACAGTTTTCCCCATGAATTTGAAAATGAAAGAAAACTGCTGTTATAGCTCGTCGCCGTATATCGCATCGCTCTAACACTCATACCGTTACCGTACCACTTGTTAAACAGCCTTGCCATTTAAACCCATTAAAAAAGCACCCTTAACAGGCGCTGGTCATCATATATTTTAATTTGTTTGGATAACCAACCTCGTGATACAGCCCTGTACGTATGGTACTGCTTTACCACCCATCTCGTCCGTGAGATTAACGTTCAGCCACTATCTAGATATGAGAATAGCTAGTAGCCTAGTGGGATTTATTGCAGTGGCTCTCACTTGACCTGTCTACTTTTTATCATCAGCTACACTAACCGGCTGTCTAAACTTGACGGGTCTCTCAGTACCACGCTAACATTTTTCATCAAGCTAAGGCTAGTTTGCTCGGGCGAACTATTGCTAGCTCACCAACAGGGATTGGCTCCCCTGTGTTCCAGAAGAAGCAATTAAGATTCAAGACTTGCAATTTGAGATCCTAGGTCTTACAATTTAATTATCTTGAATAAGTTATCTGTTGTTCCCGCGAAAGTAAGAGGTCGCGGGGCTTCTTTTGTATATGCAGTTGTTTTAGGTCTGGCAGAAATGCTAGGCCTTTTTTAATACAGGCCAATTGTAACGCATAGTTAGGTAAGTGTCAAACTTAGCGAAAAATTATAAATAATAAATTATTTATTTTAAATTACTTATTTTTAATTATTAATTATTTGTGCTATACTGTTATCAATGGAGGCGATAGAATGACTTGTAAAACCTTGCTACACTTCAATTTCAAGGGTGGCGTTGGCAAAACTACCCTTAGTGTTATGGACACTTATCTTCTAGGCGAGCTAGGTCACAAGGTACTTTTAATTGATTTAGACCCGCAAGCTAATGCCACTGAGATTATGAGAACGACCTATAATGTCAAAACTGAGCCAAATGTGGACTTATTTAATGGACTTCTAAAATTAGACCTAAGTCATTCAATCATTGAACTAACTGACAATGTTTCAATGATTCCGGCTGATTGGTCACTAAGTTTGTGGCCGGGTAAAGTTGAAAAAATTAGGAACCATGACCGCATGCTAATTCTCAAAACTTTGATTGAACAGTTTAAATCACAATTTGAGTACATTATTATTGATGTTCCACCGACACTTTCCATTTTTACTAACAACGCAATTTTAGCTAGTGATTATGTATCATTAGTATTGCAGACGCAGAAACAGGCTTATACGTCCGTTCTAAAGACAGCACAGTATATGTATCAGCTTAAAAACGACTATCACGCAACTTTTGATGTGTCGGGTGTAATACTATACCTAGTTAAACGAGATGCTAAAGTTGACCGTGAGATTACTAAGGCAGCCACTGAATCATTCGGTGACGCAGTATTCATAAATCGAATTTGGCAACAGGAACGTGTAAAGCTATTCTCGAATGCAGGTATCAAGGATGAAGACTATTGGGATAAGAAGGCTATTAGCATGTATACGATGGTGCTAAAAGAGGAATTACACAGAATTGAGGAGATAGACAATGGCTGATGACTTTTTAAACAAGCTAGCACAACAAGCTAACCAACAACTAGGAGACAACGAGAGCCCTTTTAAACAAAAGAAAGAGGTTACTAGGCCTGTACAGGTGCGTGAGAGCACATATAAAATGGTTAAAGATATAGCCTATCATAAGGACGCTAAAATCGTTGATGTCATTGACTCTATGCTGAAATATGCTATCAATTCAGACGAGTTCAGCGAAAATAATAAATAATTTAAAATTAATAATTTATTATTTATTTTAAATTACAAAGGCACTAGCTAAAAACATAATTCAATCTGACAATCGTTATACTATATAGTAGAGAGATAAATAGGAGGCCTAAAATATGAATGAAGATGAGAAAGAAGCACAAAAGTTGGCCGATGAAAAATTTGAAGACTTCATCCAAGGGCTATATGACCCTGACAGAGAGCCTTCAAACGAGGACTTTAAAGAAGAGAGATGAGGTAGAATGTTCAGAGATT
>NZ_JAGYGS010000121.1:0-2535 GCF_018991185.1 Lactiplantibacillus sp. 7.2.4 | reverse complement strand
ATTTATTCAGATCTTTATGCCAATTGCATATCAAAAAGCACTACTCATTAATTTGAGTGGTGTTTTTTGATTGTCTAATAAAATTTTGATTTTATAACGTGATATAAACGCATTCTGCTTAATTTAAACGGACAAGTATACATCTAAAAGGTGAACGTGTTGTCTGAGAGCGCGTAATTATTTACTTTTTTCTTTGTTAGCATCGCTGGATTCCAAAGCCTGCATTTGAGTCGTAAGCGTATTTTGTTCAGATTAAATTAAAATTGTAAGTTACTTATTACAAGTTACAAGATACAGATTACAAGTTACTTGTAATCTGTATCTGGGTGACTCTTTTTATAGCTTCGAAGCCCACGCTTTATTATGTCATCTAAAATCTCAACCATTTTTGTATTTTCTTCGAAGGCAATTTTTCGAATATCATTGTAAAATGATTCTCTAACTCGTAATGGTTTTGTTTTTTCTTTTCGTTTAAAAGGAGAGTCGCCATCTTTTAATTGACTCTCTGCATCAATCTGATCTAAAAGACTTTTCTTTTCCGGCATATTCTACCCCTCCAACAGATTAATTCGTGATAGAGCTTCATCTAATACTACTTGATACATATATAAAGCCCTTTTGTCCCACATATCCTCATCTCTAATTCCACTTTTTCCGAAACGTTTAACACGTTCTCTTTGAAATACGTTCCCATGAAATAGGGCTTTTCCAAAGGCTTGATTAGCGGCTTTCAACACTTCATGATCGACAGGTCCGTCTTTTTTAACCAGATAGGCAATAATGCCAAGCAAATCAAATGATTTGTCATAGTCTTTTCTAAGCCCTTGAAGATAGCTTACAAATTTTAAAGAACTTGAGTAAGATTGCTCTTGAGTCTGCATAACCATAATTACGTAATCTGAGGCTAAAACGGCATTATTTGTATATGCTGATAGCGTTGGCGGAACGTCTATTAAAATATAATCATAATCATTTCTAATTTTTGTTAGCAAAGTTTTTAAAAATAGTGGTCGGTCACTTTTCTTATAATCTTCAAGCATATCAGGAAGCAAAGATAAGCTCCAATCACTAGGCATCAGATCAAGGTAATCTGTGACGTGTGCAATGGACTCAGATAAATCCAGATTCTTAATACCATCAGTTAAACTTTTGGAATTTTTTTGTTTGAATACAGGAAATGTTTTTTCTATAATTTCACTAGCATTTCCTTGTGGATCAAAATCAATTAATAAGGTTTTTCTATGGGCTTTATTTAATAGATAAGAAAAGGTTACACAAGTTGTTGTTTTTCCAACTCCACCTTTAAAGTTTCCTATCGTGATCGATGTGGTCATACAGGATCCTCCAGACTTGAACTTATTAGTTCATAGTCATTGTAATGCAACGAGCATAGCAATTCAACGTAAATATAAAGATACAAATTACAAGTATCAAATTACATGAAACTCGTTACAAATTACTTTTGTTATTTTTGCGATTTTTGTTTATAAACAAGCTGAATAGTGGTATGGTTAATTCATAAAATAGAACATAAAAAAACACCCACCGACTGGCATCGGTGAGCGCCACATAAAAGTCATCGCTGTTTAATGACTATTATATCATGGCCGGTGCGATTTTTAAAGCCCTAGGGGACAAGCTGGGGTCTAAATCCAAGGGGACACGTTTGCCAGTGCGACTTCAATAAGTCTGGCTATACCACAACAAGGTCATCTGTACGGCTGGGTGGTGAATGGTGAGCGCGACCATTAACGGCGCGGGTGGTAAAACGAAGCTTCGGCTTGGTGCCACTGATTAGTTGGTGATCGAACAAACATAAATACGTATTGCCAACGCCTATTAGGGCGTTTTTTAGTAGGTTAAACCGAAAACGTAGGTTTATAATTAGTGGTGGTAGCAATACCGCAATTGTACAGACAAGCGACGGGCGTTAACGACCGACGAACTAAGGGGAAACTTTTAGTAGTAGAATTGTACTCTGGTTCAGTTATTCCAAATAGCTGATTCCAGGGAACAATTCTGCGCTCAAAACGTCACTCCCTCTAAACTGAATGGAAAACCGTAAACCGTCAAGTCAAATTCCAAAGAAAAAAGAAAGTTGGTGGAATTGTTGGAATGTAAGGATTACATTATTCCATTGAATCCAGATGTGATCGTTAAGAAGACAATCTATCGGAGTTCTGCAAGAATTACTGATCGACAAAGGAACCAAGTGAAGAGAGTTTTGCGTAGTCAAGGGTATCAGGGAAGAATTAGTAGTATTCGATACACTCGGGTAAATTACAAGTATTCCTTTAAAGTATCCGTGAAGTATCAGGGGAGTGTCGGTAAGTTTTTGGTTAATACAAAGAATGAGACAGTTGAATTCAAGGGAATGGCCTAGACGTAATTTCAGTGAATTTCACAAACTCATTTTCCCCAATTAAAGCCAATCTGCGACCTATACCACTTCTTTTTTGGACAAGTTCACAATCAAAAAAGAACGTAATGTGGAAGTACCGCGGTGAATGTGGGTTACTTGGGATAAGCCGCCTT
>NZ_JAGYGS010000120.1:0-2639 GCF_018991185.1 Lactiplantibacillus sp. 7.2.4 | reverse complement strand
TTACTTAATCAACATCAATTGGATGTTTGGCTGTTAATGCCATGGCTTGTTGCTTAACGTCATCCAAGTTTGCTTGGTCTGTCGGCGCTTGTAACGCTTGCAAGATTAATTCAGCAACCTTGGCGGCATCCGCTTCATCAAATCCGCGTGTCGTAATCGCTGGCGTTCCTAAACGAATCCCAGACGTCTTGAAGGCCCCTAAAGTTTCGTTTGGAATAGCTTCCTTGTTGACGGTGATGTAGACCGTATCGAGTAAATCTTGGACTTGCCGACCATTTAATCCCGACTTTGTGACGTCGATCGTCATTAAATGGTTGTCCGTCCCACCAGAGATGACCCGAACTAAGTCAGATTCAGTAAAGACCTTCGCCATCGCTTTCGCATTATCAATAATGTGTTGTGCATAGACTTTAAATTCTGGTTGTAAGTCTTCGCCCAGAGCAATCGCCTTACCAGCAATCACGTGGTCTAACGGGCCACCCTGATTGCCAGGGAAAACGGCTGAATTGATCTTCTTACCGTATTTTTCCTTTGCGAGGATCATCCCACCACGAGGACCACGTAACGTCTTGTGTGTCGTCGTCGTGACCACGTCGGCGTAAGGGACTGGATTTGGATGCAATCCGGCTGCCACTAAACCAGCAATGTGGGCCATGTCGACCATCAAGAGTGCACCAACGGCATCCGCAATTTCACGGAACTTCTTAAAATCAATTAACCGACTATAAGCCGAAGCCCCCGCAACGATTAATTTTGGTTGGAATTCTTGCGCTTGTGCCAAGATGGCATCATAGTTCAGCTCTTCGGTCTCAGGATCTAACCCGTATCCTTGGAAATCATAGAGCTTACCAGAAAAGTTAACACTCGAGCCGTGTGTCAAATGGCCCCCGGCGTCTAATGACATCCCCATAACCCGGTCGCCCGGTTGAATTAATGCCATGTACGCTGCCGCATTCGCTTGTGAACCTGAGTGAGGTTGAACGTTAGCGTATTCCGCGCCAAATAATTTCTTAGCACGTTCAATCGCTAAGGTTTCAACTTGGTCAATATATTCGTTACCGCCGTAAAAACGGTGACCTGGATAACCTTCGGAGTATTTATTAGTCAGCACACTCCCCTGTGCTGCTCGAACACCTTTCGAGACAATGTTTTCGGAAGCAATCAACTCAATGTTGTGCTGTTGCCGTGCCTGTTCCTTACTAATCGCAGCCCATACTTCTGGATCTTGTTCTTGGTAATTCATGAATAAATCTCCTCCATTTCACAAGTGACAACTTTCGGGTTTTCCCGACTTGCAATTATTATACACTAAAATGAGTCTGTCCGGCAGATTTATTTAAGCGATTCATGTAAGCTAGCCCTAACCCTTTATTTTCAAAGGCTTGGCAGAGAATATCCTTAATTTCCGTTTCCGTATCAAAGTGTCGTAAGCCGGCAAACAAGCGCTGACTTGCCGATTGAATATCAGTCCCAAGCGAAAATTGTTCGCAATTTGACGGGATTTGATTTTGATTCAGAATGGCATCTGTCGCCATGACCCCCATCGGGACGTCTTGTTGCGCTGCCCAGGCTAAAGCTTGTGGCCAATCTTCCGAACGATCAACGATATAAACCTGTGCATTCGGCGCATAGTGCTTGTATTTCATCCCCGGTGCCTTAGGAACTTCGGTGGCCCCGACGTGATGTGCTTCTGTCTGAACAGGCATGCCAATCACGGCTTCGATTGCTTCTGGCGTAATGGCGCCGGGCCGCAAAATCGCCGGCTGATCAGTCGACAGATCCAAGACGGTTGATTCCACCCCGACCTTAGTTGGGCCATCATCCAGAATACCGGCAATCTTACCGTTCAAATCGTGATAAACGTGCTCAGCCAAGGTCGGACTTGGTTTACCCGACGTATTCGCAGACGGCCCCACGATTGGTGTCTTAGCTGCCCGAATCAATGCCAAGGTCGCAGCGTTATCCGGATTGCGAAATGCTGCGGTCTCTAAGCCACCGGTCACCTCAGTGGCAAGTGCATTTGGTTTTAACTTAAAAATCATCGTTAATGGCCCGGGCCAAAAGGCTTTGATCAACTTCTTGGCTACCTCTGATAGTGGCATGGCAAACCGTTCAACTGTCGCTACGTCGGCAACGTGGACGATCAGCGGATTATCACTCGGACGTCCCTTCGCGCGATAAACTTGTTTCACTGCATCGACATTCGTGGCATCCGCACCTAAGCCATACACGGTCTCGGTCGGGAAAGCCACTAGTTCACCCGCAGCTAACAACGCCGCGGCAGCTGGAATTTCATCCGGCTTAAATACTTTGGTTTCCATAATTACTGATTCCTCTACTTTATTGTATTTATAATTTGTGATTAACAATTTAATATGCATTATTAGTGCTAATTTGTCTTGAATCGTGATTAAAACGTGCTATTTTGGATTGCTGTTCGTCAGCCGATGAGCGTCCTAATCCGACTTCTGGGGTCGGCTTAAATCTGTGTCCACCACGTTCCGGCCATTGCCCAGAATGCCTGGAGGCCGGACTAGGACGTCTCAACAAGAGCATGTTTACGCTAACTGGCACTATTTCCAGCGGGTCTCAGCTGGCGGCTTTTGGCCTTAAAAATCGGTACGTTTTAATCATCTCTA
>NZ_JAGYGS010000012.1:0-86770 GCF_018991185.1 Lactiplantibacillus sp. 7.2.4 | reverse complement strand
CGTAGGATGATCCAATCACTGCACGTTTCCGGTAACTCGCACTGTTTTCAGCGGGCCTCAGCTGACAGCTTTTGAACTTGGAAATTGGCATGATTTAATCAGCTTTAATACTAAAGAATAACTAGCACAGATGGAAAGTGGAAATAAAAAAGATTATGGCAAACATTGAGAAGGGAATCGTGAAGTAATGAAACAATTTGGATTAGCACTAATTGCGGCAGGGTCGATGATGTTAGTGGGTATCTGGTTGGTGATGCTAACGGATCATCGCTCACAGAATTTGACGAACCAGCACAGTGTGGTGGCACTGGCACCGAAGACTAATTCATCGTCATCAATCACCTCGATAGTTGATTGGTGTGATCAGTAAGTGAGCGATTGTGCGGAATTCAGTATCAGGTCGTAAATGAGTAACCCCCTTAATTCCGTAGCTACTCATTGTAATTTTAGGTGAAACATAAAAGGAACAATTGACGCGTGATCAAGTGGCGTCAATTGTTCCTTTTTGTCGATCGGTAATCATTTTAAACCGTTTCACGAACACGTTGGCTACGCTGTTTGACGGCCGTCCACAGGTAGTGTAACCCAAAGGCCGAGCCGAATGACAATGGCCAGGTCAGCAAATAGACGACCGCGATGCCAAGTAAGGGGGACCAAGTCGTTAATTGGCGACCAAAACTTAGCCAGAGCAGCGTTGACCAACAGACGTTTGAGAGGTACGCCTTGTAGGCCATGCCAGCGAAGCGGTGGACGAATCTTGTAAATGGGCGGTGCCGCTTGACTTGCGCCAGGCACAGCGCTGCCAGCAGGCCAATCACGGCAAACGCATATAGGGTCATCGAGGGTTTGTAGTACGGTGCGTTCCCCAGTTCGACCGGGAAACCATAGCTGAATAATTCCCGGTTGGTCCACCAGAAGCAAAGCAGCAACAAGCCGACTAAGCCCGGCCACCAGCGCATGATCAAGTGGTCAAAACGGGACCGAAAGACCCACGCCAGCACACCGCAGACCCCGAAGATGAGAAAGCTGACAAAGAACCGGTCGAATAAGTACCAGTGTTGCATTTGTGGGCCATGGAAAATTTGTGTGTCATAGAACCACAGCCATAAACCGGTGATGAGAATGGTCACCGTCAGCACTAGTTCACCGCGGTGTGGGTGATATTGACACCAGCGGCCAATCGCCCAGAAGAGTGGCATCAAGACGATGAATTGAAGCATCATGGTGTTATACCACAGGTGCGGCGCTGCGTTACCATTGATAAAGCGCCAGAGAAAGCCCTTCCAATTCTGGAAAGGAGAACCCTGTTGTAATTGGGGCATCAGAACCAAGTAAATTAATGTCCACCAAATCGTTGGGACAAACAAGGCGTGCCACTGTTGCCGTAAATAAGTCCCATAAGTTAGCTCACGTCGTGCCAGCGTCGTCCGGGTCGTCGTGTACAGGATGCCAAAGATGAAGGCGGGGGCCGTATACTTGACCAAATTATAAAGGACCCCGATGCCAACTTGCGCGGCCACTGCCGGGTGCACCGTTAACGCGTTCGCCAAGATTGGTTGCGCCATGACTGCCGTACAAGCGCCTAATTTCAGGTAATCCCCGATATCAGCTTGCTGGGCAGGTTGAGTTGAAGATTCGTTCATTGTTCGTCGCCACCTTTCGAATAGTGTGAGATCGAATGGTGGATAATCTTAGATTCAGTTTAGCGGAATTTTTCAGATTTGCAAGGCTCGTTTTTACAAGCCACGTTTTTACTAGGCCAGATTTTATAAGATTCGATTTTATAAGGATTGCGCGCGAGTGTCGACGAATAATTTCACGAGGGCGTTTGCTAAACGGCGATTTTGCGGCGTTTCTTTGCTCTGCCCCTCCGTCAAATAAATCGTTCGTAACGGCGGGTTCGGATTTAAGCGCGTCAAGTGCAACTGTGAACCGGTCGCGTGCCAAGTGATGGCGGGAATAAAGCCGATTCCAATGCCGTGTAGCAGTAGCGCACGGATGCTGGCGGGGTCGTCTGATTCGTATTGATAATCGACAGGCGCCCGTTGCGACTTGAAGTAGGCGTCCATCGTTCGGCGTAGTGGTGTCTGGCGACCAAGCGTAACTAAAGCGTGGGATGCAAGTTCGGCAGGGGTGATCACTGACGTTTGAAAGACTGGCTCGAGGCTACCAACTAAGATTTCTTCCGTCAGCAGTGGTACCGACCGCAAATTAGTCGCGGGTTGGCGCGTTGAAATCGTGAAATCAAAGTTCTCAGTGTCATTGACGGTACTGATCCGTTGCGTTAATTGCACAGGCGCAGCCGGAAAAATCTGGTGGATCTGCGTGATGATTTCAGGAATCAGCGCAGAAGCGACTTCTACTAGCAGACGGATGGGCCTCTGCCGTGTGGAAACGGGTGATGAGACTGCGTCAATGCCCTGATTTAACTGCTGGAGGGTTGCTTCCACATAGTTCAAAAAAGTTCGCCCTTTAGCATTGATCTGAATCCCGCGGCCAACGCGGTCAAACAAGGGCGTTCCTAGTTCTTTTTCCAAGTCCTGAATTAATTTGGTCATTGCCGGCTGACTGATAAACGCCTTCTTAGCTCCAGCAGTGATACTGCCGGTTTGGGCGGTGTACATAAAACCTTCCAGTTGTGAGATATTCATAAACGTCCCTCGATTCATAACTAACGGTTATTAATATAACTTTAATTCATTATACAACAGAATCAATTCGGCATACACTAAGCTTGTGAGATCGATTTGAATGGGTATCTGAAAGGAGGCTGCATGGTGAAAGCGTTATGGATTTTTCCTGGCCAAGGTGGGCAGCGTGCTGGGATGCTTACGCACGTTCCAGGTCCGTTACGACAGCATGTTGAACAACTACTCGGACTGAAATTATTGGATACAGCACAGGGTTATCAAGATTCGGTACAACTGCAAGTCAGCATTACACTCCTGCAAGTGAATCAAGTGGACCAGCTGATTGCGGCCGGCGAACGGCCTAGTCTTGTTGCAGGGCACTCATTAGGCGTGTTTGCGGCAGCCTATGCGGTTGGTAGTCTGACACGTGATGATTGTTTTCGATTGGTCAAACGGCGCGCGGAATTGATGCAGGCGGCTTATCCCCATGGTTACGGGATGGGCGTGATTGTTGGCTTGACCCGTACGGCGGTGACGACCTTGGTCGAACAGGTTCATACGGCGACACATCCAGTGTATGTCTCCAATCAAAATGCCAGCGACCAAACGGCAATTACGGGTGAACTCATCGCGATTGACCAAGTGTTGACGCTGGCTAAGCAGGCTGGAGCAGCCAAGGCACTGCGATTAAAGGTGCCGGTACCGTCGCATTCGCCGTTAATGGCCGCTGTTGCCGAGCAATTGGCATCAGCGGCTCAAGCGACGCCGATTCAGCGACCGACTGGCGTGTATCTGGCGAATTATTCAGGCCATGCAGCCCGGCAAGCGGCCAAGGTCAGACAAGACTTGGTCAGTAACTTGGTACATCCGGTCTATTTTGAAGCAATGTGTCAGGTCGCGCTGAACTACCAGCCGGATACGATTCTCAATTTTGCGCCCGGCAGCCCATTTCGCCACGTCTTACAACAAGACTTTGGCGATCTTCGGCAGATCGATTTAAATCAAACGTCGCTAGATGACGCACAGTACTTATTGAATAAATGGAAGCGAGGGACTAATTAAATGAGTGAAGAACATAATTGGGCATCACGACGGACGGCCAAGCAGGCCAAGCTGACGGCGATGCAATCTTGGCTGAACGGCAAGTTTGGACAAACGAAAGATGCTAAAACCATTCTAGAAGGTTTGATCCAAAGTGGTGACCGCGTCGTTTTGGAAGGTGATAATCAGAAGCAAGCGAGCTTTTTGTCTCAAACCTTAGCCCAAGTCGACTCGGAAAAGGTCAATCATTTGCACATGATTATGAGCAGTATTTCTCGACCAGAACACTTAGATATTTTCGAAGACGGCATCGCCAGCAAGCTCGACTTCTCGTTTGCGGGCCCACAGAGTACGCGGGTCTCGCAAATGATTGCGGATGGCAGTTTGGTGATTGGCGATATTCACACCTACTTAGAATTATATGCGCGCCTCTACGTCGATTTAATCCCAAACGTCGTATTAGTGGCTGCGGATCAAGTCGATAAGGACGGTAACTTGTATACCGGAAACAACACCGAAGAAACGCCGGTCATCGTTGAAGCAGCTGCGTTCCATGACGGCATCGTCATCGTTCAGGCCAATCAAGTCGTGGATCGCGTGCCACGAGTCGATATTCCGGGAGACTGGGTCGATGTGGTCATTCCGGCCGACCAGCCATACCAGTTGGAACCATTGTTTACGCGTGACCCGCAGAATATCACTGAACTGCAAATCTTGATGGCGATGATGGCCATCAAGGGAATCTATGGCAAACACCATGTTCAGTCGGTCAATCACGGGGTCGGCTTTAACACCGCCGCAATCGAGCTCCTGCTCCCGACTTATGGGGAACAGTTAGGCTTGAAGGGCAAGATCGTGCCAAACTGGGAAGTTAACCCGACACCAACCTTGATTCCTGCGATTGAATCAGGCTGGATCCAATCGATTCACTCATTCGGTGGCGAAGTCGGCATGGGCGATTACATTTCAGCGCGACCCGACATCTTCTTTGTGGGACCGGACGGGACGATGCGTTCTAATCGGGCCTTCGGGCAAATGGCCGGGCAGTACGCCTTAGATATGTTTGTCGGCTCGACCTTACAAATCGACCAGTATGGGAACTCATCGACCGTCACACACGGGCGGCTCTCTGGTTTTGGTGGTGCGCCAAATATGGGATCCAATCCAACTGGTCGGCGGCATTCGACGCCCGCTTGGCAGAGTTTACGTCCGGACAATGACCCGTTAGGCAAAGGCCAAAAACTGGTCGTTCAAATGGTTGAGACTTATGGCGCCAATAAACGCCCAGTCTTCGTAGATTCATTAGACGCGGTCGCTGTGCAAAAGGAAGCTAAACTGAAGAACGTCCCAATCATGATTTATTCGGAAGACACGACCCACATCGTGACTGAAGAAGGGATCGCTTACCTCTACAAGACCGATAGTATGGCGGAACGCCAAGCGGCAATTGAAGCGATTGCCGGTGTGACGCCGGTTGGCCTTCGTAGTGATCCCGCAGTCGTCCAAGATTTGCGGGCACGCGGCATTGTCGCCTTACCAGAAGATTTAGGTGTGCGGCGGACCCAGGCGACACGTTCGCTACTGGCCGCGCAAAATATGGCCGACTTAGTCCAGTGGTCACACGGCCTCTACAATCCGCCGGCTAAGTTCCGTAGCTGGTCGTAACGTTGAATTAGATTGAAAGATGAGGAATAACGATTATGGAAAAATTACACTTTAACTTTCCGGCTTCCAAACCAATCGACCACCCGGTTCATATCGGGGTCGTTGCTTCTGGCGATTTAGAGGTCATCATGCGCCCCACAACGGCCGATGAAGCCCAATTATCGATTGTAACGGGGAGTGATGGCTTTAAAACGGTCTGGCAAAATGTGTTGAAACGCTATTTTGACCGCTACCCACTCCTGGCCGAGTTTGAAATTAACGACTTCGGTGCGACGCCTGGCGTTGTCAATTTGCGACTGACTCAAGCAATGGAGGCGTTGAACGATGAGCAATAGTTTTGTAGAATTACACGCCCGCCAGCGGGCCGAAGCCTTATTAGATGCTGGTTCCACCCGCGAACTGATTGGACCGCTTGATAACATGATCTCACCGCACTTGGAACCACAACAGATCGTGCCGGAAAGTGACGATGGCGTGGTCATTATGAAGGGCCGGTTAGCGGACCATGACTTGGTGGTCATCGCGATTGAAGGGGCCTTTCAAGGCGGCGGGATCGGTGAAGTCAGTGGGGCTAAAATCGTGGCGGCGCTCGAGCACGCGTTGGCAGATAATCAGGCCGGTCATCGCATCTATCCCGTGATTATTCTGGATACCGGTGGCGTGCGGTTACAGGAAGCCAACTACGGCTTATTATCGATTTCTGAAATTCATAACATGGTCGTGGCGCTCAAAAAACACGTGCCCGTGATTGGCCTTGTTCCTGGACGGGTGGGGTCGTTTGGCGGCATGTCGATCACCAATGCCTTGTTGTCGTACGTGATTGGCACCAATCAAGCCCGCATTGGACTGAATGGTCCGGAAGTCATCGAACAAGAAGCCGGCGTCCGTGAGTGGGATGCGAGTGATAAAAATCTCATCTGGGATACGTTAGGGACGACGCAACGCCAAGCAACTGGCATCATCGATGAAGTCATTGAAGACGACGTGACGGCCTTCCGCGATGCGGTAAGTACGGCGATTGCGACCCATCAGGATAGTCATCGTGACCAGCGCGGCGACTTTTACTTGTCACTGCTTGACCAACTGGATCCGAGTGAAAAGTTGACGATTCCAGCCTATGACAAGTTATTTAAACAAGTGACGGTGACACCCCATCATCTAGCCCCAGCAACTAGCGGCGAAAATCAGTCAACGCCTTCTCGTGGGCGGACTTGGTTTGAAAACCTGACCGGCATTACCAATGCTCAAAGTGATGTTTCAACGGTGTTGCATGCCCAAGTCGACCAGCGCGAATACATTGCAATCGTGGCGGATGCACAGAACCGTTTTCCACGCGTCCGGCATGGTGAAGTTGGGTTGCAAGAAGGGTATACGGTCGCCAGTGTCGTCAATGATTTGATTGCGGCGGATGCTGACAAGACAACGAAGACGCCCATCATCATGGTCGTGGATGTGCCTAGCCAAGCCTATGGATATAATGAAGAGTTGATTGGTATTCACATGGCGTTAGCCGCGAGTGCCAGTGCGTACGCTCGGGCGCGGCAAGCTGGCCATAAAGTGGTCGCTTTGATTGCGGGTGACGCGGTGTCTGGTGGTTTCTTAGCACACGGCTTACAGTCGAATCGATTAGTGGCGTTCGATGATTTGGACATCACCGTGCAAGCCATGAGTAAAGCCAGTTCCGCGCGTATCACGCAACGGACGATTGCAGAGCTGGAAGCAGCGACGCAACACGTGCCTGCCATGGCGTATGATATTGAAAACTATCAAAAATTAGGTGCACTGTATCAACTGATTGAAGGCGTCAAAGGGACAGATACCGACCAAACAGCGATCAATAAGGTCAAGGCAGCTTTAGACGAAGCGCTAACTAGTTTGGATGATGCCTCAACTGATTTAAGCTTCCGGTATACGAACCCGATTGCGGTGAACGGTGAAGCGGGCGGACGCAAGGCGACCAACCAAGTCCGGCGGCTAATGGCAGAACAATGGGCCGACTAGCCCCGCATACATTGGTCAGTTTACAATCACCTGATGTTTTACTGACCAGTGGCCCATTACCGGATTGGGTCACAGACATGTTAGCGGCGACTCCGGTCGTAATCGTCCGTCGTGGCCCGCAAACGACCACGATTCCAGTCGGCATTCGCGGCTACCAAAAGTCGCAACGCTTTGCGGCGGCAATCATGCCAACCGACTGGCAAGCGCCCGTGACCCCCGCGATGGCATTGAACCGGTTGCCAGAGTTAACAGCGGCTCGGCGTCAATTACCAGCCTTTCAAAAATTAGCGCGCGTGCAGTCCTTATTGTCCGCTTATGACTGGGGCGTCGGTGGTAGTCTCCAGTTTGAATTGGCGACCGGCTTACCCATGGTCAATCCAAATTCGGACCTCGACATCATTATGCAGCGCCCAGCACCGATGTCACCAGCCCAAACACTGCAGCTGATTGAGCGATTAAAAGTGATTGCTGGTGCACACGCTGACATTCAGATTGTGCACGGTCAGTTGGGCTTTTCACTGGAAGAATATGCGAATCAACGGGCCTCACAAATCATGATGAAGACGGCCCACGGTCCAATTCTGGTCACGGATCCTTGGCATGCTGAGGAACGGGATTGAGGCGGATGAAGCGGTAATTACTGAATTCGGTACACTGAATATTCCTAAATTTGATTAAAAGCGTCGTACATGTCAACAAATCGTTGTCTGTACGGCGCTTTTGGTGTTTGAAAATGGTGGTGACCATTGTTTTTTGGGCGAGGCGAGTTGGATGAACAGGTCCATCGCTGAATGGTGAATCGTGATGGCTGATGAGGTGGTAAGGTCATGTTCAAGTCAAAAACGACGTGCAAAAGTTAACGCGCTGTGCCCGAGTAAACGGTTATGCTGATATTCCTAGGATTTTAATGTCGAAGGACCATGAATACAATTTTCAGCCGTCCACTGAATCAGCTTCGTGAGTGCCGACCCTGCACCAGCTTCATAATAGGCACTCAGCAACTCATGGAAAGTGGTTAGTTGGTTCTCGGTAACGTAGACCAGTCCCACGCCGGCATGCGACATGAGATAGTTGGCAGTTAGAACCGCAGTCCGTTTATTGCCGTCCCAAAACAGCTGGGCGCGCATGATGTTAAACATGAGTAACAGGGCGCGATAGGTGAGACTCGTATCGCTGGCTAAAATACGCGTGATTTGTGTTTCGACCGTTGCTTGGACTGGAATTGGCGGGACAAAGTCGACACCACCAATTTGAATCTGCCCAGTCCGTAGCGTGCCCCAATCGAGCGCTTCGTCTTGGGCAACGATGCCGTTAATGGCAAGTGAAGTTTGAAGCTGATAGGGGCCATCGTGTTCGATAATGTATGTCAGGCCCCGTTTAAGTCGCAGGACGATGGCTTGGTCTTCAGGTGAGACGTTCATCGTCGGATCACCGTTAACGATGGCTTTGGTCTGTTCACGGGTCGTCTGAACATCTTCGAAGCGTGATAGCGCATGTGTGATGGGTATGAAATGCTGGTCTATGGCGAGTTGTTGGTCACTCGGCGTTAGTGTAAATCTATCATTAATGGACATTGCAAAGTTCCTCGTTATCGTTTTTAGTCCTGCAAACAGGTCTGGTTATAAGGTAAGCTTAATTTGAATGAGTCGCAAGGATCATCGCTTAGCAATGCGACTTTTCAGCGGGGCCAACCAAATTTGACATACACGACGCAAGCGATTTGCAGTTAGTGCCCATGGTGGCGCGTGCACACGGCAAGCGTCACCGCTTTTTGACATTGACTCGATCTGCACATAATCAGTGCCAACACGGTAAAAATTGCCCCGTGGGGAGGGTGTCGACTGGTCACACTGTTTGATTCGAAATTCCAACTTGTGAAGTAAGTTTGTTAATTCATTAATTTTACTGGGACTAACTACTCTAAGTGGGATGATTATGAAAATAAGGTGGTTCGGCATCCCTTAACTTACAAGCGTTACATTAATTTTTTTGTTAGTGATTAATCAACAACACTAATCATATTTATCTCGAAAATTTATGAAAATAGGTTTTACTTTGTGCAAAAATGAACTACAATATAGTTGGTTAATGTAAACGCTTACAGAAGTTAACTTTAGATTGTCAATCATTATTATTCAAGCGAAGAAATACAGGGAGGTAATCTTATGAGTAGTCGTGACACAGCAAACGTTTTATGGTTTGATGAATTGCACCGCGAAGATGTGAACCTGGTGGGCGGGAAATCGTCGTCACTGGGTGAGATGACATCCTCGATGGACGTTCCCGTACCATATGGTTTTGCGACCACCGCACGCGCATACCAGTATTTCATGCACCAGACTGGTTTAAACGATCGGGTGAATGCGCTCCTAGAAAGTATCTCGGATTATGAAAATTCTGATGAATTGCATCGGGTCTGCGAAGAAATTCGTAATTTGATTGTTGGCGCGACGATGCCCGCGGACTTAGCCGCGGATATTGAAGCGGCGTATGCCCAGTTAGCTGAAAAAGTCGGTCAAACGGATCCCTTCGTGGCGATTCGGTCATCTGCGACCGCTGAAGACCTGCCGAATGCCTCATTTGCGGGTCAACAAGAATCATATTTAAATATCAAAGGGGCTGCGGACGTTGTCAACCGGGTGCAACAATGCTATTCTTCACTCTTTACTGACCGGGCGACATACTATCGTCACAAGCAGCATTTCCCACATGAAAAAGTGGCGCTGTCCGCTGCGATTCAAATGATGGTCTTCTCAAAGGCCTCAGGAATCATGTTCTCCGTTAACGTGGCTGATGGTGACGCGTCTAAAATCGTCATTGATGCGATTTATGGTTTAGGTGAATACATCGTGTTAGGGAAAGTCACCCCAGACCACTTTGTTATCGATAAGCAATCGATGAAAATCGTTGAAAAGAACATCATCAAGCAACCTGTTCAGTTGACACGGTTACCAGGCGGTGGGACTAAGGAAGAACCCGTTCCCGAAGAACTGCAAGGTCAACCAGTCTTAACGGATGCTCAAGTGATCGAATTAGCCGGCTACGCGAAGGAAATCGAACGGCACTATGGCTGCTACATGGACATGGAATACGCCTTAGACACGAATACCAATCGCTTATGGATCGTGCAAGCCCGGCCTGAAACGGTATGGTCACAACGCAACAAGCAGAAAGACGCCGAGGACGATGCTGACGTGGTCGATGAAGCGGATGCAAAAGTGGTCGTCCGGGGGTTACCAGCTAGTCCTGGCTTAGCCAGCGGTGTTGTTCACGTCATCGATAACCCAAAGGACATTGACCAATTCAAGAAGGGCGAAGTCTTAGTTACCTTGATGACCTCACCTGACTGGGTACCTGCGATGAAGAAAGCGGCTGCAATCGTCACGAATAATGGTGGGATGACCTGCCATGCTGCGATTGTGTCGCGTGAAATGCAGATTCCATGTATCGTTGGGACTAAGAGTAAGGAAGTTGCCGCAACGGATGTTTTGAAGACCGGTGACGTGGTAACCGTCGATGCCAAAAACGGGGTCGTTTACCAAGGTAAGGTTGCCAGCATGCTCAAACCGAAGTCCGGTACCACGGCCGCTGCAGGTCAAGTGGTGGCTGCTGAAAGCTTTGCACCAACGGCCACGGGTGTCATGATGAACTTAGGTGATCCTGACTTGGCCGAGAAGTATTCTAGCTTGCCAGCCGATGGGATCGGGTTAATGCGTGAAGAATTCCTCTGGACGACCTTCATTCACGAACACCCACTATACTTGATTGAACAGGGTCATCCTGAAAAAGTGGTCAATATGTTGGCAGATGGGATTGCCAAAGTGGTTCGGGCAATGGCACCACGGCCGGTTGTCTTACGGTTCTCAGACTTTAAGTCCAGTGAATATCGGAACTTAAAGGGTGGCGACAAGTACGAACCGCACGAACCAGCTGATTTGTTAGGCTGGCGGGGTGCTTCACGGTATTACGATCCGAAGTATATCGAAGCTTTCAAGCTGGAATTAGCTGCGGTCAAGAAGGTTCGTAACGAGTTTGGCCTGAAGAACTTGAACGTCATGATCCCATTTGTTCGGACCGTTGACGAAGCTGAAAAAGTCACGACCATCATGCGTAATGAAGGTTTAGTTCGTGGCGCGGACTTCAAGGTTTACATGATGGCTGAAATCCCAACCAACATTATTCTGGCTGATCAATTCAACCAGTTCGTGGATGGTTACTCGATTGGCTCGAATGATTTGGCAATGTTGATTCTTGGTTGTGACCGGAACAATGATACGGTCGCGCACCTCTTTGATGAACGGAATTTGGCCGTTAAACGGGCTATTCGGCACTTGATCAAGACGGCGCACAAGGATGGTAAGACCGTTTCGATTTGTGGTCAAGCCCCATCCGAATACCCAGAATTCACTAATTTCTTGATTCAAAGCGGTATCGATTATGTTTCAGTCAACCCTGATATGGTCAAGGAGACGAAGCGGAATGTCGCCCACTTTGAGCAACGCATCATGTTGGACAAGGCGACTGGCCGGGGACTACAGGACGCGACCGATTATGAATGGTAAGCCTGGTTGCTGAAAGAGCGACAATCTAAATAAACTGGAGGACCGATTCGAAGATGAATCGGTCCTTTTTGTTGCGCGATGTGTGCTGGCCTTCAAAATGACTGGCAAACATTAACTAGGCAGACATAATCAGGTCGTACGTGATTGGCAATGTACAATACGCGTGTTTGCTTGTTATTTTTGGGCACGTTTGATACTATCAGAAGTATAGTGTGGTGGTTATTCTAGGATTCAGTCCGCTTTATTGTTTACTACTGTTAACTTTTTCGCTAGTTAGCGGCTGTTGATGAAGGTCGGGGGTGAAAGCGGCATTCAATTTGGTTTAGTTTCAACACCAACTGTATCGAGGTGGGTTAGCGTGTGAGTAGGCGACAAGGAAACTAGTTAACTCGTTTCGTGATATTTTTTTGTCGCCAATCCAATGTTTTCCAGTATTAAACTGTATCAACTTTAGACACTAATAAAAGGAGTATTCATAACAATGAGTAAATTGACATCACTATCCGTTACAACTTTAGTTGGCGTAATTGCGACCGGCGCGGGGATGGCCGCAACGACTAACGCCAAGGCCGCCACCAAGCCGACTGACCATCAGTCTGCAACTGTGACCACCAGTGCGCAAACAATCGAACAAGCTCAGCAGCACGTCCAGCAAGCACAAGTTAACCAAGCGACTGCCCATCAGCTGGTGACTGATAAGACTAATGCGGCGAAGAATGCGCAAGACAAGCTAGATGCGGCTAAAAATCGCGTGACTACTGCTACTAACAAGGTTGCTACGGCGACGACCAATGTTAATGCTGCTCAACAAATTAAGAACCAGGCGACACCCGAAAATATCAAACAAGCCCAAACTACTGTCCAACAGGCGGGGACGCACTTGACCAATGCGCAGGATGTGATGCACCAAGCATATCAGGTAGTTGATCAAGCTACAACGACAGTTCAATCCCAAACGACTAGTACCAATCAGGCCACTCACAACGCGAACATCGCCAAGCAGACAGTCGCAACCGCACAAAGTCAGGTTGATGCCAAGCAAGCGGACTATGACGGTCTGACCGTTGACAGTCTCAAGAAGGAACAAGTTACCGCACAACAGTTGGTCAATCAGACTCAGGCTGCTCAGAGTGCTGCCCAAGCAAACGTGACGGCTGCCAACAATCAAGTGACTAATACGCAAGATGCTGCTAATAAGGCGGCTCAAACAGCAACTAGTGCGCAACAGACGACGGCGGATGCACAAGCCAAACAAACTGCTGCACAAACGGAAGCTGATAAGGCCAACGCCGCTAAAGATGAAGCTAAACAAAATAATGATGCAGCGATTGCACAGCAGAACCAAGTTCAAAAAGACTTGGACAACTTGGACGCAGGTAAGTTAACTCAACAAGCTAACGAAACACAAACTGCAATTGATCAAGGGAAACAAAACATTTCAGATACGCAACAGTCGTTATCTCAAACGACAACCAACAAGGCTAATGTGGATAAAGACGTTGCCAACAAGACAACCAACGCTACTACAGCCAATAATGCGGTCTCTCAAGCTCAAAACAATGTCAACTCAGCAACCACAGCGCAGAATAACGCCCAAACCACGTTAAACCAGCGCCAACAGGCTGTTGCTGATTTACAAAGTCAGCTTGCTGCTATGCCAACATTCAAAGTTGATAAAGCCGCTTGGGAAAAGGCCGTTAACGGGCTTGTATCAAGCGACGAACTTGTCGCTATGACTGATGCTGAATACGCTGCTTATAAGCAGAAATGGTATGCTTACTGTCAACAATTTTTTGAAACGACTGCTTCGAACAATCAATTTACCGCATCTGCGCAAGACAACAACACGACTTTTACCAATATCAATCAATTATCAGAATCTCAATATGAATATTTAACAAATTATGCCTTGAACATCATCAATCAAGCCCGTAACATTTGGCGTGGCGACAACAATGAAATGTCTGCACAAGTGATTGACTTAAAGGCAGCGGCCGAAATTGCCCAAGCATATTCTGATGCTAATGTAAATATTGCTGAAACCCCTACTCATCTAAGTAGTGTAGTCACAGCTACAGCAAATAAATATC
Organism: Lactiplantibacillus sp. 7.2.4; assembly: GCF_018991185.1. Lineage (NCBI taxonomy): Bacteria > Bacillati > Bacillota > Bacilli > Lactobacillales > Lactobacillaceae > Lactiplantibacillus > Lactiplantibacillus sp. 7.2.4. The sequence goes on along the minus strand of NZ_JAGYGS010000012.1, from coordinate 72,781 downwards.
ATGTAGGTGTTGGAACTCAGACGTGGATGGATGAGCAGTTAGGAGAAACCTTTATTAACCATGTGATTAAAGTAAATGGAAAAATCTCTCTTGCTGAAATCAAGCAACAATTATTTGAAGACCTCCAACTAATGCTATTTGGTGACGGCGGCCAAAATAGTTGGGGACACTTCTATTCATTAATGGGAGGAGCTAGCACTGATTCAACTTACAACAATCACTATTATGTTGGTATCGCTTTTGATAAGTTTGGCCACTTACACTTAACCGGACGTTCAACAGCGAACATTGGTGGTACAACTCCTGACACTACCCCAATCGCAAGCGCTCCAACTGTCACTCAACTCAAGCAGAGTCTGGCTACCGCACAAAATGCTCAGAACACCGCCCAGATCAACTTGAATAACGCCAAAGCTAGTTTAACTACTGCTAATGCTACTCTTGCAACAGCACGCCAAGACGCTACTAATGCACAATCTGCACTAAATGCAGCAAAGACTAAGCAGACGCAATTAGCTAACCAAGTTACGGCACTTAATAACAAATTGACCAGCCTAAAGACTAAGCTAGCGAACGATACAACCAGCCTCGCTAAAATCAAGTCAGAATTGGCCAATTTAGCGGATGCTCAAGCTGCTCAGCAAAAGGTCCTTGATAATGCTAAAGCTCGCGTTCAAGCTACCAGTGCCACCCTCGCCACTGCAACTGCGAACGCAAACGCTAAAACCGCGGCCTTGAAATCAGCTAACCAGACTTTATCAGCGGCTCAACAGGTGCAAGCCATCGCTGAAGGTAATGCACAATCAGCTGCAAATACCGCTAAAGAAGCGGTTGTCAAAGCACAAAATGCAGTTGAAGTGCTGACTAATGCCAATCAACACGTTGTCGATGCAAAAGCACAGTTGGCAGCAATCACTGACAAGCTCAATAACTTTGCCAGTCTGAAACAACATTCGTTGAATGAATTAACTAGCGCTCAAGAATTATTATCAACTGCCAAGACGCAATTGAAACAAGCTAACGACGTTCTAAACACGCAGCAACAAAAGCTCGACGTTACCAACCATTCTCTAGATGCGGCAAAATTAGCGTTGGACAAGGCAACACAATTCGTAAATCAGCGCCAAACTGAGTACGACGCGGCTAAAGCTTACTTATCTAAGCTGGACCATGCCGACGAAACATTGGCGGCCGCTAAAGCAGCGTTAGAAGCTGCTAAGGTACAACTTGCGACTAGCCAGACAAATTACCAGACCGCTAAAGAAAATGCAGCAGACGCTCAACAAGAGCTGACGGATGCGCAAACTGCTGCGGCGGATGCTGATCAGGCCTACACGCATGCAGAAAAAGTTCTGCAGACGTTGAAGCTACAAGCTAGTTTGGAAGTGCCAACCGTTACTGAAAAGCCAAAGCAATCAGTCGATACAGTGACTGAAGCTGTTGTTGATGAAGCCCAAGCTGATTCAGTATCAGATACGCCGTCTGCTATTGACCAAACCGGGGTGACGATAGCGACCGCCAACGTGGCAGCAACAGGACCCAACACTGCGAATACTGAAAACGTCGCACCAAGTCTGACGCGTCTCACTCCCCATACGCCAGTACACTCAACCACGGCAGGCACATTGCCACAGACCGGTGAAGCGTCGGAAAACCATTTGGCGGTGTTGGGGCTGACACTATTAAGTTTACTTTTAAGTGGGTTAACACTTGGTCGAGTAACCTCTAAGCGACGGACTCACTAGCCAGGTCACAATAGAATTTTTTAATTAATCGCACAAACGAGGCTACCCAGTAAAACTACCGGGCAGCCTCGTTTGTTGTATTGAATCGAATCGTATCGCACATCGACTATTTCTGAAATTTTTTCAAATACCGACTAGCGAATAACTTATGAAACTTAACGTCCAAGGTCGGATTGGCCGTATCGATATCTGCATACATCGCGGTCGTGATTTTATTCAATAACGGAATCAGCTGGTCGAGTTCGTCATCGTTCAGTGCATTGATGAACGGTGGAACCTCCTGTGGCTCAGCCTCAAGCGCTTCACGGCCAGCCGCTGTGAGGTTAACCAGGTTCACGCGCCGATCCTTGGTGGATTTAGATAACGTGACTAACTTTCGGTTGACCAATTTATAGACGAATTCACTTGTTGACTGCGGCGACATCCCGAGGCGGTCGGCCAATTGCCGCTGTGACAAGTGGTCTTCATCGGCGAGTGCGAGCAGAATCTTGCCTTGACCCTCAACGGCGAGTCGGGGGTGGGTCTGTTTGACGATGTCATCATAGATTTTACTGAGCTGTTCATATTCAGCTAATTTACCGGAAACGAGTTCCGCCTTGATTTGATCTGGCACGGTTTTTCATCCCATTCGTTGTTTTCTGACTTGTTCTTAAGTATACAACATTCTTCCAGTCGACGTGATTTAATTGTTGACAAATTAGTCAGGGCCCCTTAGTATATATTTCATCAGGGGCCCTGATTAATCGAACTAGGAGGTTCGCAATATGGATATTCAACACATCATTGAAGTTCAGCAGGTTCAAAAAAGGTTTGGCGATGAATTAGCGGTGGCCGATGTTTCGTTTAATGTTCAAGCTGGTGAGATTTTCGGTTTGCTTGGTCCAAATGGGGCGGGCAAGACCACGTTGCTCAAGATGATGACCACCTTGTTGCGGCAGGACAGTGGCACGATTCGTTTAAACGGCTACGATACCTTGACCCAGGCACGCGCAGTCCGTCAGCAATTTGGGTTGACTGGTCAGACGGCGACGATTGACCAGGACTTGAGTGCGCGTGAAAACCTGATTATTTTTGGTCGGTTGAATGGGCTGACTCGGAATGCGGCTAAAGCCCGGGCAGATGAATTATTACGTGATTTTAGTCTTGAACATTCGGCACAACGGCCACTCAGTACTTTTTCTGGTGGGATGCGGCGGCGCTTGGATTTAGCGGTGAGTTTGATCAGTCGGCCTAAAATTTTGTTTTTAGATGAACCGACGACCGGCTTGGATCCGCGGACACGTAGCGAAATGTGGACGGCTATCCGTCAGTTAGTACGCCAAGGGTCGACGGTGGTACTGACGACGCAATATTTGGAAGAGGCTGACCAATTAGCGGACCGGATTGCCTTATTGGACCACGGTCGTTTGAAGGCGTTGGGACCAGTTGCGGACTTAAAGCAGCAAGTAGGCGGGTTAAAATTGCAATTGGCACTGGCGCAAACACAGGCGACGCAGCCCGCTCAACGGATCATGACTCAATTGACGACACAACCCGTCCAAGTCAGTGACCGGACTGTCTCGGTACAATTAGCAGCGGACGATGCAACGCGGGTGACGGCCCAGATTCTCGAACGATTACAGCAAGCGCAAATTGAAATCGACCGGTTTGCGCTGGAGCCACCGTCGTTAGATGATGTCTTTTTGACCATGACGGTCGGCAAAAATTAAGGAGATGACAGTGATGCAAGTTACAATTCGTAAACACGTGATGGGTGATATCCTGACGATGGCCCATCGAAACTTACTTAAAACGATTCATAATCCAGATAACTTGAGTGATGTCGTCTTTCAGCCGGTGATATTCACCTTATTATTCGGTTATTTATTTGGCGGCGTCATTGCGGGCAGTGTTCACGCCTATTTGCCGATGCTGGTATCTGGTATTCTGGTCCAGAGCATTTTAAACGCCGCGTCTGGCTCCGGCCAACAGTTGCGTGAAGATATTAACGCGGGGGTTTTTGATCGCTTCAAGACGTTACCGATTGCCCCAATCGTGCCGCTCGCTGGCCAATTAGTTGGTGATATTTTCCGTTTGTTGTTATCAGGGGCAATGGCCTTGGTGACCGCGGTCGTGATGGGCTGGCGACCGACTGTGGGACCATTGGCACTCCTGGCTGCGTTGGGATTAGCAGTCTTCATCGGATGGGCGACATCGTGGATATTCGCTTTAGTCGGGTTATTAGTGAAAAACGCGGCCTTGATTGGTAGCCTGTCGATGATTATCATCTTAGTGCTGACGTTCCTGTCGAATGCGTTTATTCCCACCAAGACGTTGCCAAAACTTTTGCAGCCAGTCGTCAACGCCAATCCCGTTAGCTTGACGATTACGGCGATTCGCACGGTGTTGCGTGCTGGTCAATGGACGAGCGCAACGACGCTGGTTGGAGTGAGTGGCATCATCATGATTTTGATTTTTATGCCGCTAACGGTGTTGGTTTATCGGCGCCTGGGCTAATGGAAAATAGGCCAATAACTACCGAATAATTATGGGGTAGTGCGTTGATAGATTAGTGAACAGCACGCTGCTGGTCGATGCTTCCGCTGAATTAATTACCCTGGAAAAAAGTCAGGGGGTCACCATGTCATCCGTGCCATAGTTGCCCTCGTGTTTAATGTATGTTTGACGTATGATTAAATACAGCCGTGATGAGATGAACGCGCAAGCAGTTTTCAAACTAGTCGCTGACCGCTATCAGACGACGCCGGCTTATTTGTGGCAGCGATATCCGGATTATGCGGTTTTGCGGCACGCGGATAATCAGAAGTGGTACGGTTTGGTGATGGCCGTCAGCAAATCCGATCTAGGCTTGGTCCCAGGTGATGAGACGTTGGTAGAAGTTTTGGATGTCAAGCTGGATCCCGAAGACGTCGAATTATTGCAAACGGAGCCGGCGTATTTGCCAGCCTACCACATGAACAAGCGCCACTGGATTACCGTGCAATTAGACCAGGTCGCGCCGGCAGTCGTTGAACGCTTGCTAGCGACGAGTTATCAGCTAACGACCAAATAAGTCGCTCAGTTTATGCCGGCTTGATTTAATCCGAACTAACCCGAACCAAAGAAAATCAAAAAATGCATCCAACTTATCAGCAACTGACAAGTGGGGTGCATTTTTGTTTAACCGCATTCATTCAACGGATGGTCGGCGCGTATCGGGGCGTCGCTTGTTGTTCATGGCGCCAGTAAGCGATAATCAGCAGGATGATAATCAACACTTGCATCGATGAGAGGACAAAATCAGTTAGGCCGTAAGCCAGAATGATGGGCACGGTCATCATAAAGTAGCGCAGGTTTGGTTGGCGATACTGGTGCCAATATTTGGTCAGATGCCAGCCACTACTGATAACGAGCGTGATAAAGCCAACGCCACCCAGGATGCCGAATGAGGCGAGTAACATTAAGAAAATATCGTGAGCGTGGGGGACATAGGTGCCGGTCATTTGAAAATATCGGCGAGCAAATCCGAAGTAAGTCACCCCAAGGACTGGGGCCTGCTTGAAGACATCAAAGCTATTTTGCCAAATGGTGATGCGACTCTGAAGTGCCGTCCAAGTCGAGGCACTGCGCGGAAAGACTTCCCAGAGCGTGACGCAACCGACTGCTAGTAATCCGGTAATCCAGATACGATGGCGATGGAAAATTTGATAGGCGGTCACGATCAATAAAATGATCATGAGCACTAGCCCAGTCCGAGATTTGGTCTGGTAGATGCCAACGCAGAGCAAACCCGCGGCTGCCCAATTAATTAGCGGCCACCGGGTCAACGGGTGTTTGGTCGGGCGACTGAGCTGGGTCATCAGCAGGCCAAGCGCAATCAGTAATAAGCAACAGGCGTCATTCGGGTTGTAAGTCGAACCAAACAACCGATTCTGATTTGCAGCATAGCCCCACAGCAAGTCCCCCAACAAGAATTTGAGCCAATTTGGCAGTGTAAGGATTTGGTTGAGCCAATGAAAGACAAACCCACTAATTGTAATATACAAACCAAATTGGATGATAAACCGGCGTAGCTCGTGCCAGGCAATTAATTCACTCGATTCACGGCATAGTAGCCACAAATTGACTAATACAAATAACATCAATCCGGATAAGAGGACGCCCCGATAATCGCGATGATTAAGGTTGAGTGCCGTCACTCCCATCAGTAGCAGGATGAAGCCTAATAAGGGGTCGTGCTTGCTAAAGGTGCGAGGATGTTTGAGCAACGCTAACCATTGCCACCGGCTTAGATAGACGAGCCAACCAATACCGACGGGCGGCAGGATGGCTAATAATTTAAGACCAGTCAAGAACGGAGACGCTACCGCAAAACGTTTTTGCATGATTGATCAAACTTTCTCTCATTAAATAGTACGCCAGTTACCGATGTGACGTGACTTTATTATGGCATGGTCGACTAAATGAGATGCCGCGGTTAACGAAAATTTAGTAATTTTCATGAAAAATTAACGTCATGAAGCCGTATTCATGATGAAGCATGGTAAAATGTGAATAGTGAATTAGAAGTCGCATTGTGCGTGGGATTTTAAAAAAATGATGTTGAGATGATACCAAACGCGCGCCTGAAGCATGCAGTTGGAACAATGACTGCCGTGTTTCTGATTGGTGTAGCAACCTCGTGTCACTAAAGCACGATAGTTACGGTCAATTGCACGTCGGTTTAATGAAAATTAGCCAAGCGGTTTGCTGCCCATCGCGCGATATCCAGTGGGGTTGACCCTGTTGCTTTTGACCAGTTTCATTTCTTTTCACGCGTACAATGCCATACAACATAAATCAAATTGGGTGACGTGGTCGGTCAATCAGGGCAGTCCTGCCGGTTGGTGACCCGTGACCCTTACTAAGGGGAGTTGCCTGTGGACGCAAAACAATTGTCACAACGATTAGCCACGGTTGGCGCATTTGTCCAACCGGGAGCGCGGGTGGCCGATATTGGGTCGGACCACGCCTATTTGCCGGCTAATTTAGCTTTAAATCATCAAATCAGTTACGGTGTCGCGGGTGAAGTCGTGCGCGGGCCGTTCGAAAACGCCCAACGTGAAATTCAAAAGTTGGGCTTAGAAGATCAGCTGGTCGCTCGTTTGGCAGATGGCTTGGCAGCGATTCAACCAGAAGATCAGATTGACACCGTGACGATTGCCGGCATGGGCGGTCCACTGATTCGCCACATCCTAGAACAAGGGCCCGCACAACTAGCCGGAGTCCAACGGCTGGTACTAGAACCAAATGTTGGTGAAGCCATGGTGCGCGACTGGCTCGCAGCCAATCAGTTTGAGATTACGGCTGAACGCATCTTGGCCGAAGATGGACATACGTATGAAGTGATTTGCGCTGACCGGGTGACCCATCCGGTGACGTATACGCCAGCTGAGCAATTGTTTGGCCCGTTCTTACTCGCGGAAAAATCGCCAGTGTTTATTGCTAAGTGGCAGCGCGAATTACAACGGGTCCAACATGCGGTGGCCCAAATGCAACAAGCTAAGGTCGCACCGACTGAACATTTGGCGGCAGCGACGGCTAAAATCAAGTTAATCGAAGGAGTCTTAACGGATGCAGGCAAGTGAATTAATTGAACGTTTTGAACAATTTGCGCCACTCAAGTTGAAGTGGGAACACGATCCTACCGGGTTGCAAATTGGTGACCCCCAACAAGCCGTGCATAAAGTACTCGTGACGTTGGACGTACGGCCCGAAGTCGTCCAAGAGGCGATTGCCATCGGTGCCGACATGATTTTTGCTCATCACCCGGTCATGTTCCGTCCCGCTAACAATCTGGATTATCAAGATCCACAAAAAGCGATGTACGCAGAACTTGCCGCACACCACATTCTCGTATATGCGGCGCACACCAACTTGGATTGTGCGGAAGGTGGCATGAACGATTGGCTGGCGGATGCCTTGCAACTGCAGGATGTGCAGGGACTAGTGCCCGGGTACCATGCGCAAGCAGTCAAAATGACGGTAACCGTTTCAACGGACAAGGTCGAAGCTGTACAAGATTATCTCACCGGTACTGCTGGCGCGACACTTGATCGTTATGCCTTGAATTCAGGTGAACAGTTCAGTGTTGACCTGGCAGAAGATGCGCTTTCGGCTGCAGTTGCCGGTGTTAATGCGTTAGCGGGTGATGCGTGGGATTATCAAGTCGTGCCCCTGCTATCAGGTGGTCACCAGTATTATATGGGGCGTGTCGGTGATTTACCGAAGCCGATGAGTGCGCGTGCGTTTGCCGAAGCATGCAAACGGGTCTTTCACGTCGATGGCTTACGGTTAGTTTGCGCGGATGCGGACCAAATGATCAGTCGAGTGGCCGTCCTTGGTGGTGATGGCGGTAAGTTTTATCCGCAAGCGCTACAGGCCGGTGCGCAGGCTTATGTCACGGGTGATGTTTATTATCACACCGGTCATGACATGTTAGCGGCTGGTTTGACGGTCGTGGACCCAGGGCATCACATCGAAAGTATTTGCAAGTCACATCTGACCGAATTATTCCAGCAATGGCAACAGGAATCCGACTGGTCAGTGGAAGTGGTGGCCTCGCAGCTGAATACTGATCCATTTACGTTTATCTAAGTTCGTTCAATTGGTTTAAAAATAGAAAGGAAGTCATCATATGTCAAAATATCCAAACTTAATTTCAGATTTCTTAACCTTCGTTAAAATCAATAGTCGTTCCGATGAAGCATCCACGACGGTGCCATCATCACCTCGCGAAACCGCGTTCTTAAAGCAATTGATGACCAAGCTGACCGACCTCGGCTTGAGCGATGTTGAACAGGACAAGCAAAGCGCTTATGTCTTCGCCACGATTCCCGCTAATACCGACAAACCTGTCAAGACATTAGGGTTTATTTCACACATCGATACGGCTGATTTCAACGCTGAAAACGTCAATCCACAAATCGTTGAGGACTATGACGGTGAATCAGTGATCAAGCTTGGCAACGGCGACTACGTGTTGGACCCCGCTGTTTTTCCTAACTTAAAAAACTACGCTGGCCACACGTTGATCACCACTGATGGTACGACTTTATTGGGTGCCGATGATAAGTCGGGGGTCGCTGAAATCATCAGTGCCGCTGAATACTTATTAGCCCATCCAGAGATCAAGCACGGTAAGATTCGGCTTGGTTTCGGCCCTGATGAAGAAATCGGGACAGGGGCTGACCATTTCAACGTACCCGCATTTGGCGCGGACTATGCCTACACCGTGGATGGTGGTCCACTAGGTGAATTGGAATACGAAACGTTCAACGCGGCCCAGGCAACGGTCACGATTACTGGGGTCAATGTGCATCCCGGTGAAGCGAAGGATAAGATGGTCAATGCGCTTCAATTAGCCGTTGATTTCCAATCCGCACTGCCAGCCCACGATGTTCCTGAACATACGGAAGGGCGCGAAGGTTTCTTCTTCCTATTGAGTCTGGAAGGCACAGTCGATAGTGCTAAGATGACCTATATTATTCGAGACCATGACCGTGACAAATTCGAAGCACGCAAACGGCTCTTTACGGCGGTTGCTGATCGTTTGAACTTGGCTGACGGGGTCGCGCGGGTCAAGGTGGACATGAAGGACCAGTATTACAACATGCGTGAAGTGATCGAAAAGGACATGCGGGTTGTTGAGCTGGCCAAACAAGCGATGCTCAAATTAGATATCAAACCTGAGATTTACCCGGTCCGTGGTGGGACGGATGGTTCCAAGATTTCCTTCATGGGCTTGCCAACGCCGAACTTGTTTGCCGGTGGTGAGAACATGCACGGGCGTTTCGAGTACGTTTCAGAACAAGTGATGGAACGCGCCGTGGACGTTGTTTTACAAATTATTCAAGACAATTACGAGCAGGACTAATTTCTTGACCTTGTTTGACCTTTTCGGTTATACTTTAATAGTCAATAAAGGTCAAACAAACATTGGCAGCTATGACGGCTGCCTTTTTGCTACCGTTTTTGAGGAGGTCTTTGAATTATGAATCCAGAACAATTTACAGAAAGCTTACAACAAGCCTTACAAGAGGCGCAACATATCGCACAAACCCGGCGGCACCAAGAGATTGGCGTGCCCCATTTATTTAAATTTTTGACGCAACCAGGTGAACTCGTTCGCCAAATCTTCAGTGAAGCTGGCGCCGATTTGGACCAGTTACAACAAGAATTGGACCGTGAATTAGATGATATCGCGGTCGTTAGTGGCGGCAACGTCCAGTATGGCAGCACCATGAGCAGTAGTTTGGCAACGCTGATGCAGACGGCTGATGCCAAACGCAAATCTTTAGGTGACGACTACCTGGCAACCGACACGTTGGCACTCGCCTTAATGGATCAAACGGGTGATCAGCTAACCAAATACTTGACCAGTCAAGGGATTGCTGCGGGTCAAGTTAAGAATGCGGTCGACCGGATTCGCGGCGGTCAACGGGTGACGTCTCGCAACCAAGAAGATCAATATCAGGCCTTAGAAAAGTACGGGGTCGATTTGGTCAAACAAGCTCGGCAAGGTAACCAAGACCCCGTGATTGGCCGAGACGAAGAAATCTTGGACGTGATTCGAATCTTATCACGTAAGACCAAGAACAATCCGGTCTTAATTGGGGAACCAGGTGTTGGGAAGACGGCCATCGTTGAAGGGCTAGCCCAACGAATCGTTCGCGGTGACGTTCCCGAAAATTTGAAAGATAAAACGTTATTCTCACTAGATATGGGTTCCCTGATTGCCGGCGCCAAGTATCGTGGTGAATTTGAAGAGCGGTTGAAGGCGGTATTGAAGGAAATCAAGAAGAGTGATGGCCAGATCATTATGTTCATTGATGAAATTCATAATATCGTGGGCGCGGGCAAGACGGAAGGCAGTATGGACGCCGGTAACTTGCTCAAGCCAATGCTCGCACGGGGCGAACTCCATTTGATTGGGGCCACGACCTTAGATGAATATCGTCAGTACATGGAAAAGGATAAGGCACTCGAACGGCGGTTCCAAAAAGTGCTCGTTGCGGAACCAAGCGTCGACGATACCATCAGTATTTTACGGGGCTTGAAGGAACGCTTCGAAATTCACCATGGCGTTCGTATTCACGATAATGCCTTAGTTGCGGCGGCTAAGTTATCCGACCGCTACATTACTGACCGGTATTTGCCAGACAAAGCCTTGGACTTGGTCGATGAAGCATCCGCCGAAATTCGGGTCGAAATGAACTCGAATCCGACTGAACTGGACCAAGTTAACCGCCAATTGATGCGGCTAGAAGTCGAAGAAGCGGCGCTCAAAAAAGAGACCGATGACGCGTCTGTCAAACGGTTAGGTGATGTTCAAAAAGAACTGGCCAGCGCCAAGGAGAAACAACGCGCCTTAGCAGAACGGTGGGACAGTGAAAAGAAGAGCCTGCAAGCATTGAGCGATAAGAAGTCCGCGCTTGATAAGGCTAAACATGAGCTGGAAACTGCCGAAAGTAATTATGATCTGGAAAAGGCAGCCAAACTGCAGCACGGTACGATTCCAGAATTAGAACAAGAATTAAAGGCAATGGAAGCCAATGACCATCATGAAGATTGGTTAGTTGAAGAATCAGTCACTCCAGACCAGATTGCCAATGTGGTTTCACGGATGACTGGCATTCCAGTAGCCAAGTTAGTTGCAGGCGAACGGGAGAAATTGCTGCATTTGGCAGACCACTTGCACGAACGGGTCGTCGGCCAAGACGCGGCCGTTGACGCGGTATCCGATGCCGTTTTGCGGTCACGTGCCGGCTTACAAGATCCCAATCGGCCACTCGGTTCATTTATGTTCCTCGGACCAACTGGGGTCGGGAAGACTGAATTAGCCAAGGCTTTGGCTGAGAACTTGTTCGATGCCGATGACCACATGGTTCGAATCGACATGAGTGAATACATGGAGAAAGAATCCGTTTCACGGCTCGTCGGGGCAGCCCCCGGTTACGTTGGCTACGAAGAAGGTGGCCAATTAACTGAAGCGGTTCGCCGTAATCCGTATTCGATCGTCTTATTCGACGAAATTGAAAAGGCCCACCCAGACGTCTTCAATATCTTACTGCAAGTGCTTGACGATGGCCGGTTGACGGATGGCCAGGGTCGGACAGTCGACTTTAAGAATACGATTCTGATCATGACTTCCAACTTGGGGTCCGAATTGTTGTTGGCGGGCGTCGACGACCAAGGTCATTTGTCAGACGAAACCCATTCACAAGTCATGCAGTTGGTTCAAAGTCGCTTCAAGCCTGAATTCTTGAATCGAATCGATGATATTATCATGTTTACGCCGCTACAATTAGAGGCAATCGAAGAAATCGTCGTTAAACTGATCGACCGCTTGTCAGCTCGACTACAAGACCGAGAGATCACCCTGAAGATTTCCGATGAAGCTAAGAAGTGGATCGCTAAGCAAGGTTATGAACCTGCTTATGGTGCACGGCCGCTGCGGCGCTTTATCACCAATCACGTCGAGACGCCATTAGCCAAGGAAATTATCGCCGGTCGGGTGGCACCAAAATCAACCGTTGCCATCAATTTGTTGGATGACCATTTGGTATTTGAAAATCAGGCAACGCAACCGGCATAAGTCGGTTCAATAGGCGTCTACTTGTCATGCGTTGCATCTGATTATTGTGCAAATGGCCAATCGGTTGACTGCTTGCAACTCGCTTTTAACAATCAACTTGAAACAAAGCAAATAGGACGGAAAACCAAAATTTGGTTTTCCGTCCTATTTGTATACGACACGGATCATTGATAATCCAAGCCGCTTGTTAATTTTTGATTACTTATTTTCTGAACCTTTAGCGGGTTGGGAATGATTAGTAATGTAGGTGATGCTGTTGACAACGATTAACGCAAAGACTGCGGCAACGATGCCAATTTCACCATGATTATAGGATAATTGTTCCAAGGCGCCACCAATATAACCGATGACTTCACCGAAGAGCACGCTCCAAAAAATAATCGTTAGTTGTCTCATCATTTTCCGACACCTCCCAATGAGAATTATTTTAACACACCGGCGGGAAAAAGCAATTGGACGTTAACGGGTTTCGCGAGGGAAAATAGGTTGGGTCGGTATTTGCTGAATAATGACGCCCTCAAATGATTGATTTAGGCCAGGTCGCATTTGTTATTGTGACTGGTTCTTTGAGGTGAAAAAACACGAATGCGGCCATCAGGACATACTGTAATCACGCACGACAGTTAGCCTTATCTTAATTACGGCGGACATGTTGGCTTGCAGCTGATAGTGCTTTTGACGCAAAAGTCATGGTTTTAAATCCTTTGACTGCCGCTTAGAACAACTGTTTGGTATAATGTTAATTGACCAACAATCAGGTGGGCTAGGACCGGCAAGTACGGTGTTAGCCGATAGTTTAATAACCGCGTAATATTGATGCGTGCGAAACGCGTCAGTCAGCTGATATGCTTAACCTGAATCGTTTATTTAACCCACATGATTTTATTTAATCAAAATTAAGAAGGGAGTGGCGCAGCAAAATGGCACAATATATTCCGTTGCAAGTCCTGAGCACGTTCAGTTTATTGCAAAGTACCAGTACCATCTCCGAATTAGTGCAGACCGCTAAGCAACAGGGCTATCCGGCACTAGCGTTGACCGATATCGACGTAATGTACGGAATCGTTGACTTTTACAACGCTTGTCGACAGGCGGAAATTACCCCCATCTTGGGCATTACCTTAAATCTAACCGGCCTACAATTGACCGACCAGCCGTTTAGCTTGGTGGTTCTAGCTAAGGACCAGGCTGGCTATCAGAACTTGATGCAACTCTCGACCATGAAACAGACGGCCAACACGGAGACCCTCGCGTTGACGGCAGTTTTGCCTTATTTACACCACTTAATGGTCTTAACGCCGGCTAAGAACAGCGAAATCGCAACGCTCTTATTTCAAAATGCGGCACAGCAGGCGGCTGATTGGGTGACGACGGTGCGCGAACACGTTGATGCGGGCAGTCTCTATTTAGGCGTGTCTTTAGATCAGGCGCCAGTTTTACGGACAACGATGGCTGAATTTGCCCAGCAGCAAAACTTGCCGATTGTTGCGTTGGACCCCGTCAATTACGTAAAAACAACTGATTATTTTGCAGTGACAGTGCTCCAAGCGATTGACCGTGGCCAACAGATTGAAAAGCCGGAGACCTTGCAGGGACTTGACGGTAAGGATTACCTTCGACCAGGCGCAAGAGTCGCAGCCGACTATGAACGATTGGGCTTAACGGCCGCCGTTGAAGCCACCAGTCAGATTGCGGCACAGTGTCAGGTTGAATTACAATTTCAGGCACCTCAATTACCGACGTTTCCAACGCCAGATGGGCAGGCAGCCAATGTTTATTTGCGTGAATTATGTACGGCCGGGTTACAACAGCGGTTAGCTGCGATGACGACTGCGGTGGATACTCAAGTGTATCAAGAACGCTTGGAACGAGAACTGAAAGTCATCGACCAGATGGGGTTTGATGACTACTTTCTGATCGTGTGGGACGTCATGAATTATGCCCATGAGGCCGATATTACCACAGGTCCTGGGCGGGGTTCGGCGGCAGGGTCGTTAGTGGCCTACGTGTTGAAGATCACGGATGTCGATCCCTTGCAATATGACCTGTTATTTGAACGTTTTTTGAATGCCAAACGTGCTAACATGCCCGACATTGACTTGGATATTCCGGACAATCGTCGTGAGCAAGTATTGGAATATGTGCATCAGAAATACGGGCACGACCGGGTCGCACAAATTATTACGTTCGGAACGTTAGCGGCCAAACAAGCCTTGCGTGACGTCGGTCGGGTCTTCGGACTGTCGACCTTTGAAATGAGCGATTGGAGCGCGGCGATTCCGAACCAGTTGCACATCACGTTGCAGCAAGCCTACCAGGGCTCTCAGCGGTTACAAAATCTAGTGGCTGATTCCAGCAAAAATCGCTTGCTCTTTGAAACGGCGCGGCGAATCGAAGGACTCCCACGGCATTACTCGACCCATGCGGCCGGCGTCGTGCTGAGTCAAAAGCCACTAATTGAGATCGTACCGTTACAGGCCGGTGGTGAGACCATGATGATGACTCAGTATACTAAGGATACGGTTGAAGCAGTCGGCCTGTTAAAAATGGATTTCTTGGGATTACGGAATTTGTCATTAATGGCGAGTGCGCTACATTATGTGCAACGTCAGACTGGCCAACCGTTCGCGATCACCAAGATTGACCTGAACGACCCCGCGACGCTCAAACTGTTTCAAGCGGGCGATACGACCGGCGTGTTCCAATTTGAATCGGCGGGGATCCGCAACGTGCTGCGGCGGTTGCATCCGGATAACTTCGAGTTAGTGGCGGCGGTCAATGCGTTGTACCGTCCGGGACCGATGGAAAACATTGACCGGTTTATCGCTCGTAAGCAGGGGCAAGAGCCGGTCACGTATCCAGCTGAGCAGCTGGCGCCAATTCTCGGGCCGACTTATGGCATTTTAGTCTACCAAGAACAAGTTATGCAGGTTGCCGCCGTGATGGGGGGCTTTAGCTTAGGCGAAGCCGATTTATTGCGGCGCGCAATGAGTAAGAAAAAACGGGCAGTCATCGATAAGATGCGAGAACAGTTTATTGCTGGGACAACGCAGAAGGGCTATTCAACCGACGTCGCGGTCCAGGTTTATCAATATATCGAACAGTTTGCGAATTACGGATTTAACCGGTCCCACGCGGTTGCCTATAGCAAAATGGCGTTCGAATTGGCCTACCTGAAAGTCCATTATCCAGGGGCCTTCTTTACGTCCTTGATGAACTCAGTCTTGGGTAATGGTACT
Source organism: Lactiplantibacillus sp. 7.2.4 (assembly GCF_018991185.1). Lineage (NCBI taxonomy): Bacteria > Bacillati > Bacillota > Bacilli > Lactobacillales > Lactobacillaceae > Lactiplantibacillus > Lactiplantibacillus sp. 7.2.4. The sequence continues at coordinate 57,182 of NZ_JAGYGS010000012.1, read as the reverse complement.
AAGCTAAAGCAGTACCTGGCCGAGGCTCGTCAACACCAAGTGGGCATTGTGCCACCTGATATTAACCGCAGCGGGCAGTATTTTGACTGGAACGGGCAAGCCATCGTCTTTGGGTTGAGCTCAATTAAGGGCCTGCGTCGTGACTTTATTGCGAGTGTGCTGGATGAGCGTAAAGCCAACGGGCCGTTCAAAAATCTACAACAGTTCATGCAGCGGATCGATGCCAAGTGGCTCAAAAACGATTTAATGAATGCTCTGATCTATGCTGGTGCTTTTGACCGGTTCGGCCTTAATCGTGCGGAATTACTGACGAGTGTGCCCGAACTTATGTCGAGTGCCGAATTGGCCGGTGATAGCATGAGCTTATTTGAATCATTAGCACCAAAAATCAAAAAGCAACCTGAATTGCCGTTACGTGAGCGCTTGGAGAAGGAAGCGGCGACCCTGGGCGTCTACGTTTCTGGCCATCCAGTCGAAGCTTACGACTGGCTCGCACGGCAACGTCATACCCAATTAGTCAGCACGCTCACAAATGAACAACCGGCACAAATATTGGTGTATATTACCAAGGTGCGGACGATTCGAACCAAGCGGGGTCAACCGATGGCGTTTGCCACTGGCAGTGACCTGTCAGGCGAAATCAATTTGACGATTTTTCCGAATACTTTTCAACGCATCCAGTCGGAATTGCAGCCAGAAGCGATTGCTTTGATTGGCGGAAAGGTGGAGCAACAGCGCGATTTGCAAGTGATCGTCAACACTTGGCAATTAGCGGACCAGGTACCAAAACCAGCCGGGCAACTCTTTTTACGGTTGCAACCAGACCAGGCGGATGCCGGGACTCAGAAAGAAATTTTAAAAATCTTAAGTCAATTTCATGGACCTAATCCGGTTTTGATCTATTCCGCAGCTGCCCACCGAACAGTTGAACTAAATTCACAGTATTGGGTGGCTGAAAATCCAGATTTGGTTGCAGCGCTTACAACGTTATTAGGTCGCGATAATGTCGTCATGAAGAACGCTATCCCTTGATACGACAGCGTTTTTTAACGAATTTAATTTGCGAAAATAACAGACAATCCACATGAAAAGTGTTAGAATCACTTATGGAGTTACGAACTCAATTTATTGCCTGAGGTGAAAAAATGAAACGCATTGGTATTTTAACCAGTGGCGGCGACGCTCCTGGTATGAATGCGGCCGTTCGTGCAGTTGCTGGTAAAGCAATGGCAGAAGGGTTGGAAGCATACGGCATCAATTACGGCTTTGCTGGATTAGTTGCCGGTGACATTCACAAAATAGAAGCAGCCGACTTAGATGGTGTCATTCAACGCGGCGGAACCTTGTTATACTCCGCACGTTACCCAGAATTTGCCCATGAAGAAGGTCAATTAAAGGGGATCGAACAATTAAAGCGGTTTGGTATTGATGCTTTAGTTGTTATCGGTGGCGACGGTTCTTATCACGGTGCCTTGCGCCTGACAGAACATGGCTACAATACGATTGGTCTTCCAGGGACTATCGACAACGATATTCCTTACACGGACTTCACGATTGGTTTTGACACGGCTGTCAATACAAACGTGCAAGCTCTTGACCGGATTTATGATACGGCGCACAGTCATGACCGGACTTTCGTTGTGGAAGTTATGGGCCGTGGCGCTGGTGACGTTGCCTTATGGTCTGGTGTTTCAATTGGCGCGACTGCAATTGTCGTTCCAGAAGTTGACTGGAGCATGGAAGCCATTGCCAACAAGATTAAGCATAACCGGGCCAATGGTCATCGGAGTAACTTGATCGTGTTAGCTGAAGGCGTTATGGGTGCCCAGGAATTTGTTGAGAAGTTATCTGAATATGGTGACTTTGATGCTCGTGGCAACACCATTGCGCATATGCAACGTGGTGGTAACCCAACTGCTAAAGACCGTGTGATGGCCAGCAAGATGGGTGCGTACGCTGTGGAACTCTTACTTGCCGGTAAGGGTGGCTTAGCGGTTGGGATTCAAAACAACCAATTAGTTAACCACAACATCTTAGATTTATTTGAATCTAAGCACGACGTTGAAGTGTCATTAGATAAGCTGAATGAAGAAATCTCATTCAAGTAATTCTGCGACACTTATTCTTATTTTAATCTGATAAAAATGACGTTAATGTCTTTTTATAAAAACTTTCAAGGGAGAGATTTTTCTTATGAAAAAAACCAAGATTGTTTCAACACTTGGTCCTGCCAGCACCGATACTGACACTATTGTTAAATTGATCGAAGCCGGCGCAAATATTTTCCGTTTCAACTTTTCACATGGTGACCACGAAGAACATTTGGATCGCTTAAACAAAGTTCACGAAGCAGAAAAGATTACGGGTAAGACCGTTGGTATCATGCTTGATACTAAGGGTGCTGAAATTCGGACGACCGTTCAAGCTAACGGAAAATCTGAATACAAGATCGGTGACAAGGTTCGTATCAGCATGGACGAATCATTAGATACGACCCATGATAAGATTGCCGTTACTTACAAGAACCTCTATGATGATGTTCATGTAGGTGGCCATGTCCTCTTTGATGATGGTTTATTAGACATGAAGATCGACGAAAAGGACGAAGCTAACCGCGAATTGGTTACAACTGTTCAAAACGCCGGTGTCTTAGGCTCACGTAAGGGTGTTAACGCTCCTGGCGTTTCAATCAACTTACCTGGGATTACTGAAAAGGACTCAAGCGATATTCGCTTTGGTTTGGATCACGAAATCAACTACATTGCTGCTTCATTCGTACGTAAGCCACAAGATGTCTTAGACATCCGTGAATTACTTGAAGAAAAGCACATGGAACACGTTCAAATCTTCCCTAAGATCGAATCACAAGAAGGTATCGACAACGCCGATGAAATTCTTAAGGTTTGTGATGGGTTGATGGTTGCTCGTGGTGACATGGGTGTTGAAATTCCTGCTGAAAATGTGCCATTGGTACAAAAGAGTTTAATCAAGAAGTGCAATGCTTTAGGTATGCCTGTTATCACGGCTACTCAAATGTTAGACTCAATGCAAGAAAACCCACGTCCTACTCGTGCCGAAGCTTCTGACGTTGCCAACGCTGTCTTTGACGGTACTGACGCAACGATGCTTTCTGGTGAAAGTGCTAACGGTCTTTACCCTGTTGAATCAGTTGCCATGATGGCTAAGATCGACGAAAAGGCTGAAAACACTTTAGCTGAAAACGGCTCATTACAATTAAACCGTTTCGACAAGACTAGTGTTACGGAAACAATCGGTATTGCGATTGCCCGTGCTGCTAAGAACTTGAACATCAAGACGATTGTTGCTGCGACTGAATCTGGCTACACTGCTAAGATGATTTCGAAGTACCGTCCAAATGCTGATATCTTAGCAATCACTTTTGACGAACGGACTCAACGTGGCTTAATGGTTAACTGGGGTGTTCAACCAATCGTGGCTGACAAACCAGAAACCACTGATGACATGTTTGATTTAGCTGCTTCTAAGGCCGTTGAACTTGGCTTTGCCAAGGAAGGTGACTTAATCTTGATCACTGCCGGTGTTCCAGTTGGCGAACGCGGGACGACTAACATCATGAAGATCCAATTAATTGGTTCTAAGTTAGCTGATGGTCAAGGTGTCGGTGACGAAACGGTTATCGGTAAAGCCGTAATCGCAACGTCTGCTCAAGAAGCTATCGACAAGGCTGTTGAAGGCGGCGTCTTAGTTACTAAGACGACTGACAAAGACTACTTACCAGCAATCGAAAAGTCAAGTGCTTTAGTTGTTGAAAATGGTGGTTTAACTTCACACGCTGCCGTTGTTGGTATCTCAATGGGGATTCCAGTTATCGTTGGTGTTAAGGATGCAACGTCAGTTATCTCCGATGGTCAATTGATCACCGTTGACTCACGTCGTGGCCTTGTTTACCGCGGTGCTTCCAACACGCTTTAAGATCAAATTTAATTTGATACTGAAAAGTCGTCGCAATGCGACGGCTTTTTATATACATAAGGGACGCATTAGGCTAGTTAATTTGTCAGGAATTATGATTGAATCATGCTGTTTTCTAAGTTCAAAGTCGGCCAGCTGGGAACCGCTGGAAACAGTGCGAGTTAGCGTAAACTTGCAGTCGTGGCGTCGTCCTACACCGGCTTCCAGGCATTCTGTGCAATGGCCGTAACGTGGTGGACACAGATTTAAGCCGACAACCCACGTCTTAAATACTGGTCTTTCACTAACCAAGCCAAAAACGCTTGCTAAGTGAAATTTCACCACTGGGCCTTGCCCAGAATACCTTCCAGCCGGGATGCTGTTCGAAAGGCGGACATTTGCGGACTCAACTTTTTGTTGTATTAGTCGTTGGTTCCTTGTCGCACGGTCATTTTGGTATTAACTGTCAGACTGGTTTCAAACAATCGCTATATCTTTTATCCATGCTTTAAGGCTTCTGACGAGTAGCTTCATTAAATTTGTCAGAATTTTCTCTAGGCGACTGAGATAGCAAAATCTGGAATTCTAACGAAAATCATTTTAACGACTAAATTCAAGATCCGTGTCCGCTGAAATTGGTGGCATTGAGAATAGTGAACGCTGTTTGAGTGATGTTCTCAGCACTCAAATCTCCTCAAGCATCAACGGTTCCAAATTAAAAGTTCGCCTGAAGGACCAGTTACCAATATTCGGTGGTCAATTGTACCCAGATAGGTGGCTGTTCATCTGCCATTCGAGCGGCTTCCCGACTGGAGGGGCTGGTTGACAATGCTCAGTAGCCAAATTATTCTTAGTCGGAAGTGGGTTGCTTCCGGCTTAGAATAAGACTCGTATTTGAAATTGCGCAGTGGGTTTCTGCGTGAATTCAAATCGATGTCGGCTACGCTCCAGCAATTGTCAGCCGGCCCCGGAAGTCGGATTAGGACGAACAATGCTGACGAACAGTAATCCGAACTAACCGGCATGATTTAATCATAATTCATGGCAAAATTAACGAGCAGAACGCGTAGAAGCTGATTCATGTCTTCCATAGGATGAACTTGAAGCGTCGGCTAAAATCGGCGAGAGCCCACAGATTAAGCGTAAATTTAGGCTGTCAACGCTAACAACACTCGTAATTCAACCCATTTTCAGTTACAATTAATAACACGTGAGGTGTCGTATGGAAAGCTGGTTATTTTTACTCGCAATCTTAGTAGTCGCATGGTTTGGTAAGAATCAATCCTTGCAGATTGCCACTGTGGTTGTGCTACTGATTAAGTTGATCCCTAATACGAACAAAATATTGACGACCATTGGCCAAAAAGGCATCAATTGGGGTGTGACGGTGATTACGGTTGCCATCCTGATCCCAATTGCGACCGGGCAGATTGGATTTCGTGATTTATGGCACGCCTTCAAGTCACCAGTCGGTTGGATTGCCGTGGCTTGTGGGGTCTTGGTCTCGGTGCTGTCATTTCATGGTGTTGGACTGTTGTCAGCTACGCCAGAAATTACCGTGGCCTTGGTCTTTGGGACCATCATGGGTGTCGTATTACTTAAAGGGGTCGCCGCTGGCCCGATTATCGCTGCCGGCATCACTTATTGTATTATTCAAGTCTTACATTTAAGCTTACAGTAAAATCAAGAAGACGGGCGGCGACACATGTCAGTCGCTCAGAGGAGTTATCACATGGAGAGTATTATTGGAACGGTCGTTACTGCTAAGGTAACGGATGAAAATGACGATGCGTATTTCGTGCAGGTCGATGGCCAAACATTGATGGTCGACAAGACTGAACCTGAAAAGCCGCTGCATATCGGTGGGTTGTATGAAGGCTTTGTTTATGAGAATGAGGACCATCACCTGCAAATGACCCGGCTGGTCCCAGAGATTTCGTTTGACCACTTTGTCTGGGGGACGGTCGTACGGACACGCCATGATTTAGGGGTGTTTGTCGATGTTGGCTTGCCTAATAAGGACCTAGTTGTCTCACTGGATGAACTACCAACCATCAGTCGGTTATGGCCCAAAAAAGATGACCGGCTATACGTTAAGTTAGCGCGGGACAATAAACAACGCTTATGGGCAACTTTAGCTGAATTAACGGACTTTGAAGCAATTTCAAAGCCGTATGACCGGGCACAAATGAAGAATACGGATACGATGGCAACGGTCTTTCGCTTGAAAATGGCTGGGACTTCCGTCATTACCGATGACAATCATCTCGGGTTCATTCATCCTTCTGAACGTGAACAGGAACCACGAATGGGGCAGCACGTCAAGGTGCGGGTGATTGGCTTCTTACGCGATGGTGAATTGAATCTATCTTTGAAGCCCCGTGGCTACGAAGAAATTGGTGACGATGCCCAAATGTTGCTGGCTGCATTGCAACATCAAGCGGATCACACGTTACCATTTTGGGATAAGAGTGATCCGAACGACATTCGCAATTATTTTGGTATCAGCAAGTCGCAATTTAAACGGGCCGTCGGGAATTTACTGAAGCAACGCTTGATTAGCCAACAACCAGGTGAAATCAAGTTGGTTGAAACATCGGATGAGCAAGCCGACGATTGATCAAAAAATGCAGGACCAGCTTGCTGATTACCTGCATTTTTTGCGTGTTGAGCGCGGGTTAGTCGAGAATACGATCAAGAGTTATTCGCAAGATTTGACTGCGTTCAACCAATACTTAGCGACTCAGAAAATGACGGACTACCGGGCGGTTGATCGGTACGTGCTCTTGAATTATTTGCAGTATTTAGATGAAGCGGGCAAGTCCCGTAATACGATCATTCACAGTGTTTCTAGTTTACGGAAGTTTTTTCAATATTTAGCCCAGATGCACGTCATCGACAGTGATCCGATGCTCAAAGTCGATACCCCCAAACGGGCCCAACATTTGCCGCAAGTCTTATCACCACACGAGGTCGAACGACTGCTGGCAGTGCCTAAGCTGGATACGCCACTCGGACTGCGGGACCGGACTTTATTGGAAGTTATGTATGCGACCGGCTTACGGGTGAGCGAGACGATCAGTTTGACGATGGACGACTTGCACCTAGACTTGGGCTTGATCCAAACGATTGGTAAGGGTGACAAAGAACGAATCATTCCGATTGGTGACGTTGCCATCGACTTTATCGACCGGTATTTGAAGACTGCTCGACCGAAGCTGGCCTCACCGAAACGTCGTAACTCATATTTGTTTATTAACAATCACGGCGGTAAATTGAGCCGGCAGGGTGTCTGGAAGAATTTAAAAGCCGAAGTCAAAGCGGCGGGTATTGAGAAAAACGTGACGCCACATACATTGCGGCATTCGTTTGCGACTCACATTTTGGAGAATGGGGCCGATTTACGAGTCGTACAGGAATTACTCGGGCATGCCGATATTTCGACGACTCAAATTTATACGCATATTACGAAAAAACGTCTGGCTGAAGTTTATAATAAGTATCATCCGCGGGCCTAGTGTCCCGTGCGTCAGTCAGACGAGTAAAGGAGGAAGGAACCGTGCTGGTAAAATACCGTAAGGATTACGAGAAGGTCGCGATGGGCTTATTGTCGTTTATTCCTGACTTTAAAGACATCGCCCACTTGCAGACGGAAATGCAGTGGTACCAGTCCACTGATGACCACCAATTACTATTATGGCGGCAAGGCGACGGTGACTTCTGCGGCATCATGGGCATTGAAGTTGGCACTGATTTTATTTTATTGCACCACGACTCTTTGTCACCAGAAGAACGAACGGCGGCCAATCAATATCAGATGTTGGATGAATTGGCCGCATTGTACCCGGATCAGCGCGTGATGGGAACTTTAGAAATGGCACCAATTGTGGGTGCGTGGGAGCGTAATCGTGACAGACGAACAACAACCAATCACCATTAAGATTTCGGAATTTGAGGGACCGCTGGATTTATTATTGCATCTGATTCGGCAAAATAAGATGGATATTTATGATATCCCGATTGCGGCCATCACCCAACAATACTTAGATTATCTGCATTCCATGCGAGCGCTGAAACTCGATATTGCTGGTGATTATTTAGTGATGGCTGCAACCTTGATGACCATTAAAAGTCGCTTCCTGCTACCGCAACCGGAGCCAGAAGATGACGAGGATTTAGAAGATGACACTGACCCCCGTGATTCGCTGGTGGCTGAATTGTTGGCCTACAAGGTCTATCAAGAAGCCGCTGGAGAATTGCGGACCAAGGAACAGGAACGGCATCAACATTTCACACGCGAAGCCATGTTAGTGCCTGCTGATTTAAGTGCGCCTAAGTTGACCGCGGGCATCACGTTGGACGATTTGCAAGCCGCCTTTCGTCAATTAGTGGCAAAACGGCGACGTGTGCGGCCACTCACCAAGACGGTCGTCGCCGAGACGGTTAACATCGATGAACGGATGGTGCAAATTACCACCCAGCTGCAGCAACAACCGCACGGCATGGATTTTGCAGACTTGTTTACAGTCAGTGCAAGTGATGAAATGTTAGTGACAACCTTTATGGCTGTGTTAGAATTAACCAAGCAGGATCAAGTGTCGCTCCAGCAAGCGGCACCGCTGACCCCGATCCATTTATATTTACGACAGGATGAACAGCATGACGAACATTGAACAGATTGAAGGATTATTATTTGTTGCTGGGGATGAGGGCATTACCGTGGCTGAAATCGAACACGCAACGGGGTTTGCCAAGCCTGCAATCACCACGATGCTAACGGAACTTGCGACTCGCTATGAGCAAGACGAGGACAGTGCGTTGATGATTTTATCGACGGAGAACACGTATCGGCTGGCGACTAAGGCCGCAGTTGCCCCAGTATTGAAACGGTATTTTGAAGCACCACTGACGACCAGTTTGTCACAGGCCTCGCTAGAAGTGCTTGCAATCGTCGCGTACCGGCAACCGTTGATTCGAATCGAAATTGATGAGATTCGAGGCGTCCACAGTGGCTCGACGATTCAAAAACTGGTACTTCGGCAACTCGTGACTGAGACGGGGCGGTTAAATGAACCTGGGCGACCGATTCTATATGGGACCACGGAACTGTTTTTGGATTACTTCGGCTTGAAATCACTCGACGATTTACCTGCCATCGATTTGGCGGCGCTGAGTGATGCTGAACATCCCGCTCCAGAAACCGATCTATTTTTGAATGCATTTCAGGATAAACTAAAAGGAAATCGTGAGGAAAACTAATGGCAGAACGATTACAAAAAGTGATGGCAGAAGCCGGCATTACGTCGCGACGGAAGTCCGAAGTCTTGATTACTTCTGGTCACGTGAAAGTCAACGGCAAGACCGTGACAACGTTGGGCGTTAAGGTCGAACCACATGACCACGTCGAAGTTGACGGTGTGCCGTTGAACGCTGAAAAACTTGTGTATTACTTATTTTACAAGCCGCGGGGCGTCGTCACGACGGTTCACGATGAAAAGGGCCGTAAGACGGTCATGGACTTCTTTGAGGACGTGCCTGAACGGATCTATCCGGTGGGACGTTTGGACTATGACACTTCCGGCTTGCTCATTATGACCAATGATGGCGCACTAGCTAATCGGCTGACCCATCCGAAATACGAGGTCAAAAAGACTTATTTAGCGAAGGTTGAAGGAGTCCCGACTAATGCCGACTTGAAGCAATTACGGCTCGGCGTCGAAATCGATGGTCGCAAGACTGCGCCTGCTAAGTCGAATTTGTTAGATAGTGATCACAAGAAAAATAACGCGTTGGTTCAGCTGACGATTCACGAAGGCCACAATCACCAAGTAAAGAAAATGTTGGCAGCAGTCGGTCATCCAGTGACAAAGCTGAAACGTGAACGGTATGGGGTTCTAGATTTACAAAGTTTACAACCCGGCGAATATCGTAAATTGAAGCCGATTGAAATTAGTAAGTTAAAAGGTGAACGATAACGCTTGCATTTTTGAACGGAAGCCATTACAATGAACTTGTAAAAATAAATATTGGTTCATCTTCAGGGCAGGGTGCAATTCCCGACCGGCGGTAATAACCCGCGACCTATGCGTGTGCATAGTGATTTGGTGCAATTCCAAAGTCGACAGTAAAGTCTGGTATAAAGAAGATCGAGCTTATTTGCCAAGCGTTGCAAGTAAGTCCGCCCCGGATGACAGTTAGTGTGATCGGAGCGGATTTTTTTAGTTGAACAAATGGTAATGCGGTTCATTGAAGATGACCCATAGGAGGGTGCGTTATGCAACATACAACGTTACACCGACTAGTGGGCATAGCCTTACTCGGTGCCATTGCGTATATTTTAATGTTACTGGAGTTTCCGATTTTGCCGGTTGCGCCATGGATGAAGATTGATTTTTCGGATATTCCGATTTTGATTGGTCTATTTCTATTCGGCGTCGGCGGTGCGTTTGTCATCACCATCATCAAGTTATTACTGCACTCAGCCATGGTCGGCTTTGCAGTTTATAACTTAATTGGTTCGTTGGCCAGCTTCTTAGGTACGGCTATTCTGATTTTAGCCTTTGCCGCTGTGCTGCGCTATTATCGCGGCAATCCAAAGTGGCGGATGCCACTGGCGATTTGCGTCGCGACGATCGGACTAACGGTCATTGAATCGTTAGCCAACTTGACGTTCGTACTGCCATTTTACTTACAAGTGATGGGCATGAAGCTAAGCATGTCGTTGAATACGATCGTCTTAGTGGCCGTTGTCCCATTCAACTTGATCAAGGGCTTATTGGTCGGCAACGTCTTCTGGTTAGTCTACAACCGCTTAGCAAAGTGGTTGGGAACGCATAATCAATTGACAAGTCGCGTTTAAAAAATAACACGTGAAAAACGTGAGCAGTCATCAATTGCGTAATTGCATGGTGACTGCTTTTTTTTGACCGCCGAGCGTGCTATTCTTAAAGCATTGCGTTTTTTTGAATTGAGTTGATATCTGCGTTCAAATTTATGTTGTGAATGCGCCTGCGTTGTGCTAGCTGTTATTTAGCTTTAAAGATGATTAAATCGTGCCAATTCTAAGTTCAAAGGCTACCAGCTGAGACCCGCTGGAAACAGTGCGAATTACCGTAAACTTGCAGTGGTAGGATCGTCCTAGGTCGGCTTCCAGGCATTCTGGTCAATGGCCGTAACGTGGTGGACGCAGATTTAAGCCGACAGTTCACGTCTTAAATACTGGTCTTTCACGTTGCCCGCGATATTGCCGAAACATGTTCGGGTCAGACTGGGACTTCCGGTTAGCTACGCCAGAACGCCAAGCGGAAATGCGTTGCTTAACGCTCTAGCTAGGCTAATCCTCTGTCCCAAACCGTCTGAACCTCACACTCTAAGAAGCACTGGGCCTTGCCCCGAATACCTTCCAGCCGGGATCTTATTCTAAAGGCAGACATGTGCGGACCTAGCTTTTTGTGGAATTAGTCGTTGATTCCTTGGTACATGGAAATTTTGATAGTCAACTGTCGAACTAGTTTCTAACAACCACTAATTTTTTCGACTCATGTTTCAAGGTCTCAGAAAAGTAACTTTACTCAACTTGTCAGAATCTACACTGGTCGTTTGAGATAGCAAAATTTTGAATTCTACGCAAAGATAATTTTACCGACTAAATTCAGCACTAGTTGCCATTGAAATTAGTGAATCATATTCGGTAAGCTTCTCAGTGCTAAAATACCACAAGCATCATCAAGATAGATTTTAAGTTTGCTCGAAGGACCTGTCTTCTAACGTTCAGTGGTCAGTTGTACCCAGATAGGTGGTCGTTCATCTGCCATTCGAGCGGCTTCCCGACTGGAGGGGCCGGCGGACAATGCTCAGTAGCCAAATTATTCTTATCTGGAAGTGGTCTTCTTCCGGCTTAGAATAAGACTCGTATTTGAAATTGCGCAGTGAACTTCTGCGTGAGTTCAAATCGATGTCGGCTTACGTTCCAGCAATTGTCAGCCGGTCCCGGAAGTCGGAATATGGAGCGCGCCGGCAGACGAACAGTAAGCCAAACAAATGGCAAGTTTTAATCATGATTCAGGACAAATTAACTAGCACAAGGTGTGACTAATATAACGTGTACTCATCAATCTAGTGAATTTTTTCGGCTTGAAATAAGTCGCTGTGTTACTGTAATCAAGGCAAGTTCAATTCGAATCTACATAAAAGTCGTTGTGCTTAGATACCAACGACTAGTTAATTCAGGAAGGAGGTGCCACGGTGTTTACGGATTATGTGCTGCTCTTATTTGGGACGACGCCACGCCGCGCCAAAGGCATGTTCAATGTCTTACGCGGACGCCGCACGGTTTCAACGTTGTTTGCTGGTTTGACCGCGGGCTGTTTAGATTTGCTAGATAGCTGGCACGGGGTCCCCCTCGAAGATTTTATGGCGGCGACTGCGGTTCTGGAAGAGAACAGATTGCTAATTAGTCCGGAAGCGGGCAGTTGGCAGTTGACTGCGGCAGGACAGGCGCGGTGGGTAGCCATTCAGGAACACCGCTACTTGCCACAAGCCTTCAGCCGATTTCAGACGGTCGATGTGCGCCGTTTTCAGCAAGTTAGTCAGCTGGCGCTACAAGTGACTTCCGAGTTGGTCCATCATGAGCGTCGCTACTATCCGACCACGACGGATCCCAGCATTCAAGCGCTGGTCAAACGGTGGTTGCGACAACAGTCGACGACTGATTTGGGTGACCGCGTTCATGCGGCGTTGACCGCTTTTTTGACGATTGTCCCGACCGATGAATTGGCGACGGTGTTTGTTGACAGTTTGACGGGGTATCAGGCACCGGGACGGACCAATGACCAGTTAGCCATGATGCTGCATCGACAGCCGCTTGAGACTGGCTTGATGCGGACAGATGTGAGTTGTCAGTGGGTACGGTGGCTACAAGCCCATCCCGATGACCCGTTGTGGCCATTATTAGCGCCGCTCGTTCAGTCGAGCCCGGTCAGCAAAAGTGCCCAGCAAACCTATCAAGCGTTTACGCAGACACACGCCTTGACCAAAATTGCCACTGCTCGTAAGTTGAAATTGAGTACGGTCCGTGAACACTTGTTGGAAGTCGCTATTTGGTTGCCCAGTTTTCCGTTTACGACGGTGCTAGATGCTCAGGTCATTGAGACGTTAACGCGGTGCTTTGCAGGTCAACCAGAGATTGCCAGTTGGTCGTTTCAAGATGCGCAGGCTGCGTTACCGGAATTGGACTTCTTTGAATTTCGGTTATTTCAAATTATGAGGTGTCACCATGTCGGAAGCTGAATTGTATCAACTGTTAAAAACTAAATATGGCTTCGATGAGTTTCGCCCGGGACAATTGGCGGTTATTCAGGATTTGCTAGCAGGGCAAGATGTCCTGGCTGTTTTACCGACGGGAACTGGGAAATCCTTGATTTATCAGTTGGTCGGTACGGTGGTGCCAGGCATCGTCGTGGTGGTGTCGCCCCTGATTTCACTGATGCAAGACCAAGTCGCCCGCTTAAATTACCAGGGTGAAAAGCAGGTGGCCGCCTTAACCTCACAGCTGGATTTCAGTGCGCGCCAACAGTTGTTAGCCAATTTGAACCAAGTAAAGTTTCTCTTTATTTCGCCGGAAATGTTGCAACAGACCGTGGTTCAAGACGCCTTGGCAAAATTGACGATTGCGTTATTAGTGATTGATGAAGCTCACTGTATTTCGACTTGGGGTCCAGATTTCCGCCCGGATTATCGACGACTCGGCCCGATTCGCCAACAGTTAGGGACGCCGCGTACTTTGATGTTAACCGCGACTGCTACGCCGCAGGTTCGCCAAGATATTTTGACGCAGCTGAATGCGACTGATGCGCAACAAGTGTTGTATTCGGTCAATCGACCTAATATTTATCTGGCCGTGGAAGCGGTCAATGATGAGGTTGATAAACGCGCGACACTCCAGCACCTCGTCACGAGTAGTCGGGGGCCAGCAATCGTGTATTTTACGTCCAAACGCCAAACGGATCTGATTGCTGAATGGTTGCGGACAACGACCGAACTGCGCGTGGCGGCTTATCATGCGGGACTAGCGGCAGAGGATCGCTTTAAGATTCAGCAACAGTTTATGGCCGACCAGTTGGATGTCATTTGTGCGACATCCGCTTTTGGAATGGGGATCAATAAGGCCGATATTCGGTTGGTCATTCATTACCACTTACCGACCACCTTAGCGGATTATGTTCAAGAAATTGGGCGCGCTGGGCGGGATGGTCAACAAGCGTTAGCCGTGATGCTGTATGCACCTGGTGATGAAAACCTCGTTCGGAATTTAAACGAATTGACTGCTGCAACGCCTAACGAAGTCCAACAAGATTTTGCACGTCATCAGGCTGGCCAACCGGTCACTGATGATCGCAGTCGGGTGCTGGAGGCCTACTGGCAACAGGCGGTTTCGCCGGCCGAGGTCGCCGAAATTTTTGCGGCACGTCAGGCGGCCAAGGAACACGAGCTACGCGACTTGATGCGATATGTTCAAACGACGACTTGTCATCGTGCCGTCATGTTAGCTTATTTTGACGAGGCTGAACCGCCGCATACGGGCCGTTGTTGCCAGTTAGCAGGTGAGCCGCTCCCACTAGACGAACTAGGATTGACCGCGGTGAAACCCAGTATAAGTCCGACAGTTGTCACGTGGGAGCAGCGCTTAGCCCAATTGTTTTTACCAAATTCTTAAAGAAATCAATTCTGGGTTATGTTACAATATTGGTTGAAAGTTTTTTGAGGAGGAACACCCTATGAGTCAAAAAAATGATAATGATAAATCCCAAGCTGACAAGCCTTGGGACAAAACTTTTGAAGACGATCGGGATGACTCGGGCAATTTATCGCGAACTCAAAAACGAAAACAAGACAGTAGTAACTCGACTTTAACGACGGTATTAGTCGTTTTGATCCTGTTGCTCGCTTTGGCACCAATTGGCTACTTCTTGGTGAAAAAGAATTCGCTTAATAATCCGCAACAGACCGAACAAGTTGCTAGTTCGAGCTCGAAAAAGTCATCGGCCAGTGCTGCTGACAGTAAATCTTCAGTTGCTGCTAGCAAGAAAAAAGCGGCCGCATCGTCTAAAAAAGCCGCTGCTAAAAGCAGTAGTTTAGCTTTAGCTAGTTCGAAGGCGGCCAGTTCAAAAGCTGCCAGTGAGTCAGCCACCAGCTCCGAATCATCGGCGAGTACTGACGAAAGTAGTGCTAGTAGCAGTAGTAGCTCCTCAGAATCATCTTCAGGCACTAAGTACGTTACGGTAGAGGCTGGTCAAGGGGTCTACCGAGTCGCGACGAATGCCGGAATTTCAGTGGATAAACTGTTAGAACTTAACGGGTTGTCATCTGACTCGACGCTTTCAGCGGGACAACGGCTACGTGTCCGTTAATACACGATTTTTTTGAGATTGTGAGGAGTTAGTTTAATGGCTAAGCAAGCACTACAAGTGGCCATCGACGGTCCAGCTTCAGCTGGTAAAAGCACCGTAGCCAAACTCGTTGCGAAGCGGTTTGGCTATATTTATGTCGATACTGGTGCCATGTATCGGGCGGTCACTTATTGGGCCATGCAACACGACGTGGATTTGACCGACGAGACTGCGGTCATCGCGGCGATGAAGACGCTCAAGATTAGTTTCAAACCTGGCGAACCGGACCAGCTGGTCTTTGCCAACCAGGAAGATATTACGTCAGCGATTCGGCAGCCAGACGTCACGAACAACGTGTCGACGATTGCCGCTTTGCCACAAGTTCGGACCATTTTGACCGACCAACAACGGGAAATGGCAACGGCCGGTGGTATCGTGATGGATGGTCGAGATATCGGGACGACCGTGTTACCGAATGCCGAAGTCAAAATCTTCTTGGTGGCTTCTGCCGCTGAGCGGGCCAAACGCCGGTACGCGGAAAACATCAAAAAGGGAATCGACACGCCCTTGGATCAGCTACAAGCTGAAATCGAATTGCGCGACCATAAAGATTCAACGCGTAAAGTGTCACCATTAACGCAAGCAGCGGATGCCACATTAGTTGATACGACCCCGATGTCGATTGACGAAGTGGTCGCTGCAATTGCTGAAATTATTACAAAAAAACAAAGTTCAACAATCTAATTGCATTAACTTAATGCTTTTAGCTAGCTTTTCATTGCATTTTCAGCTATGATATAGGTTAGAGTTATTGTTGACAGGAGGAAATTTGCATGAGTGAAAACGAAAATAGCCAAGAGAAAAATGAACTTTTAGACGCTTTAAACAGCGTCGAAGAAGTAAACGTCGGTGACGTTGTTAAGGGTGAAGTCTTAGCAATCGACGACGACAAACAAGTAATTGTTGGTATCCAAGGTACCGGTGTTGAAGGGGTCGTTCCATTGAAGGAACTCTCAACACAACGGGTTGACGATGTCAACGAAGCCGCTAAAGTCGGTGATGTTTTAGACTTGGTTGTCATTTCTCGGATTGGCAGCGACAAGGAAAACGGTAGTTACTTACTGTCACATCGTCGGTTAGAAGCTCGCAAAGTTTGGGACGACGTTGAAAAAGAATACGAAGCAGGTCATACGATTAAAGCTCCGGTAACACAAGTTGTTAAGGGCGGGTTAGTCGTTGACGCTGGTGTTCGTGGCTTCATCCCTGCCTCAATGATTGATGATCATTACGTTGAAGATTTAAATGCCTACAAAGGCCAAGAACTTGAACTTAAGATTATTGAAATTGAACCTAGCGAAAATCGCTTGATCTTATCACACCGTGCAGTTGTTGAAAAGCAACGTGAAGCACAACGTGAAGAAGCTTTGAAGACTTTACAAGCTGGCGATGTTGTCGAAGGTAAAGTGGCTCGTTTGACGAACTTCGGTGCTTTCGTTGACCTTGGTGGCATTGATGGGTTAGTTCACGTTTCAGAAATTTCATACGAACGGGTTGAAAAGCCTGCTGACGTTTTGAAAGTTGGTCAAGAAGTTAAGGTTAAGATCTTATCTGTTGACGCTGACCGCGAACGGGTTTCACTTTCAATCAAAGCTACTTTACCAGAACCTTGGGATGGCATTGAAGAAAAAGCCCCTCAAGGTGCCGTACTTGACGGTAAAGTTAAGCGTTTGACGAGTTTTGGTGCCTTTGTGGAAGTCTTCCCTGGTGTTGAAGGGTTAGTTCATATTTCACAAATTTCACACCAACACATTGCAACGCCTAATGACGTGCTTAAAGTTGGTCAAGAAATCAAAGTTAAGGTCTTAGACGTTCGTCCAGACGAAAAGCGGTTAGCTTTATCAATTAAAGCTTTGGAAGAAAAGCCACAAACTGCTGACGATGATAACGAAAGCCAACCAGAACGTCGTAACAACAACCGTCGTCGCAACAACAACCGCGACAACCGGACTGCTAGCGAACGTTCAACGGCTAATGCTCCAGAAGAATCAACTGGATTTACTTTAGGTGATTTGATTGGTGACGAATTGAAGAACGCTGAAAACAACAATGATGAAAACTAATCATTGATTGGTTAAAAATACCCTTCAAGCTTGCCTTGAAGGATATTTTTTTAGGAACAGATTAATTGGGACGTTCCAGTTAATTGATGACTCGTACCGTCCTTGACGGCTGCGAGGGCAAAGGAGGAATTAATACCATGGCAAAACCAGTTGTCGCAATTGTTGGTCGCCCTAACGTGGGTAAGTCGACCATTTTTAACCGTATTGCTGGTGATCGAATCTCAATCGTCGAAGATACGCCCGGGGTTACTCGTGACCGTATTTATGCCAATAGTGAATGGCTTGGGCAAGATTTCAGTTTGATCGACACGGGTGGGATCGATATTGACGATGCCCCGTTTATTAAGCAAATCACACAACAAGCGGAAATCGCGATTGACGAAGCTGACGTCATTATTTACTTGGTCAGCATCAAAGAAGGTGTCACGGATGCCGATGAGCACGTGGCCCAGATTTTGTATCGCTCTAACAAACCAGTCGTCTTAGCCGTCAATAAGGTCGATAATCCCGAATTACGGAGTGAAGTCTATGACTTTTACTCACTCGGATTTGGCGACCCGTACCCAATCTCTGGGGCGCACGGTCTTGGCTTAGGTGACTTGTTAGATGCCGTCATCAAGAACTTCCCTGAAAAGAGCGGTGAAGATGAACCTGGCACGATTCGGTTCAGTCTGATTGGCCGCCCCAACGTGGGTAAGTCTTCGATTGTCAACGCGTTGTTGGGTGAAGAACGGGTAATCGTCTCAGATGTTGCCGGGACGACCCGCGATGCCATTGATACGGCGTTTACGGATGAAGACGGCGACCGCTTCGTGATGGTCGATACGGCCGGAATTCGTAAAAAGGGTAAGGTCTACGAAAATACCGAGCGTTATAGCGTCATGCGGGCGCTAAAGGCGATTGATAATAGTGACGTGGCTCTATTCGTCATTAATGGTGAAGAAGGCATCCGTGAACAAGATAAGCGGGTTGCTGGCTACGCCCATGAAGCGGGTAAAGCCATCGTGATCGTGGTCAACAAGTGGGATACGGTCAAAAAAGACAATCACACGATGCAAGAGTTTGAAGCTTATATTCGTGATCAGTTCGTTTATCTGAGTTACGCGCCAATCATCTTCGTGTCAGCCAAGACTAATCAGCGTTTGGCTCAACTGCCAGCACTGATTAAGAAGGTCAATACGAACCATATGCGTCGGATTCAATCATCCGTCTTAAATGATGTCATCATGGATGCGATTGCGATGAATCCAACGCCAAGTGATAACGGTAAGCGGCTCCGGGTCTACTATGCGACTCAAGTGGCGATTCAACCACCAACCTTCGTGGTCTTCGTCAATGACCCTGATATGATGCACTTTTCGTATGAACGTTTCTTGGAAAATCAGATTCGAAATGCGTTTGATTTTACCGGAACGCCAATCCATATGATCGAACGACGGCGTAAGTAGTCAAAAGCGCATAAGGTCGGCATTTTAGCACATTTTGAGATTGATGTAAATAAATATCACTTTTTTGCGATATTTTAGCTGAAAACGCTAAAAAAGCTTGCTATTAAGGCATTCCTATGCTATCTTTGATGAAGAAATGATGCTTGTTATCGTTTCTCTCATTTTTGGACCACTCAAAAATGATCATCTGGATCAACCGTGTTAAAAAGCGCGGTGATCCTTCACTCTGTAACGGGGAGGTGAATCAAACATGGCAAACAAAGCTGAATTAGTTAACAACGTTGCTGCGGCAACTAACTTAACGAAGAAAGACGCAACTGCTGCAGTTGACGCAGTCTTTGCATCAATCCAAGAAACCCTTGCAAAGGGCGAAAAAGTTCAACTGATCGGATTTGGTAACTTCGAAGTACGTGAACGTGCTGCTCGTAAGGGCCGTAACCCACAAACTGGTGACGAAATCCAAATTCCTGCAAGCAAAGTACCTGCATTTAAGCCAGGTAAAGCTTTAAAGGATGCAGTTAAATAATGCAGATCATTAATTGAAATGCAACCGGAAAAGTCAGTATAGCGACCGTTATACTGGCTTTTTTGGTGTCGTCTGCGTTATGATTATATGTCAGGTAAATCGACAGAACGGGTGGTCGAAATTAATGAGACCGACGTTCGCCTAAATAAAATTGAGTGACTAGTGGGCCGTTGGATGCGGCCGCACTAGTACAAAGGACGGGTGTAATGAGTTATTCAGAAAAAATGCTCGCAGCACTATCGAACGGGCAAATCGACACAGCCAAGAAACATTTTGCTTGGGCACTGCGCAAAGACGACGATGACACACTGTACAGTTTGGCTGAAGAATTATACGGACTGGGCTTTTTGAAGCAAGCTGAACGCACTTACAAAAAGCTGCTCGCTAAGTATCCCGATGAAGATGACTTGCGAACTAGTCTTGCAGACATTGCGATTGATGAAGATGATACGGACACGGCGCTGGATTTTTTGCACCAAGTCAAGCCGGATTCACCAGCCTATGTGCAAGCACTACTGGTGGAAGCTGACTTGTATCAAACGCAAGAGTTGTTCGAAGTCAGTGAGCAAAAGTTGAAGGAAGCCTACGAATTGGCACCAGATGAACCCATCGTGGAATTTGCGTTAGCCGAATTTTACTTCTTGATTCGCAACTACCGCCAGGCGATCCGTTTTTACTTGGATTTGATCAAGCAGGGTGAGTTGGAAATCTCCAAAGTCAATCTGGTTGAACGTCTGGGGGTATCCTACGCGGAGTCCGGGCGTTTTGAACAAGCGGTCGGCTACCTTGAACAGATCAAACCGGCCAAGTTAACACCAGACAGTCAGTTTGAACTGGGCTTTACCTACCTGCAGCTGGGCGAACCGCAAAAAGCCATCGATATTTTTAATAAGTTACGGGAATCTGACGACCAGTACGCGTCACTGTATCCTTACTTAGCGCAAGCTCAAGAACAGCTGCATCAGCTTGATAAGGCGTTATTGACGCTACAAGAAGGGTTAGCGGTAGACCAGTACAATGAGCAGTTGTACTTGCAAACGGCCCGCTTAGCCCTGAAATTGGACGATCAGGAGCTGGCTGAAAAGTACCTGCGCGAAGGCTTGAGTATTGACCCTGACAATTTGACGACCGTTTTGGAGCTCTCTAACTTGCTCGTTCAACGCGAACGGTATCAAGACAACGTCGATTTATTGGATCAATATCTCCAAAGCGATGAGTTTGACCCGCAGTTCTACTGGAACTTGGCGATTTCAAATGATCGATTAGACAACTTCCAAGCGGCCAAGGATAACTACGAGGCAGCTTATCCCTTCTTCGAACATAACAAGGACTTCCTCAAACCTGCCATTTACTTCTTCCGTGAAGCTGGGATGGCGGATTCTGCGGTGGCCGCCTTACGCAATTACTTGGTGATCGAACCAGACGATGGTGAAATGGTCGCGATGTTAGAAGATTACGAAGACCAGGGTTACTAGTTGAAAACACTTTCATTTTTGGTAGAATGAACTTAGTTACGAATGCCTTCGTCGGTTGCGTTCAATGAACCGATGACTGATTCGTTTAGATTAAGTTAAGTGAGGAGCCAATTATCGTGAAAGTAGCCATCATTGCCACGGATTTAGACGGGACATTTTTAAGAGACGACCACCAGTTTGACCATCCGCGTTTTCAAGCTCAGTTAGACCAGATGAACGCGCAGGGTCAACACTTTGTTGTGGCCAGCGGAAACCAATTACAGCACTGTATCGACGTTTTTGATGGCATTCACGGCGAGCTGACCTACGTTGCCGAAAATGGGGGCCTGGTGATCGACAATCACGGCAAGGTCCTGGCTGAAAGTCTGATTGACTTGCCACTGTATCAAGAATTGTTGACCTTTGTCGCCACTGAACCGGCGTTAGCGGGAGCTGAGATCTCAGTTTCTGGCAAACAAGCCGCCTATATTCGACCACAGGATGATAGCCCACTGATGCGCTATTATCTGAGTCGGTTGCGGGTCGTGCCATCCTTGATGACGATTGACGACCATATTTATAAGGCGACGTTTAGCTGGCAAGATACGGATGCCAACGCTCACGCTGATCTGATTAATCGCCAGTTTGCGGGCCGACTGCGAGCGACGGTCAGTGGTGGTAACGGGCTAGATGTCATCCCACCACATGTCAATAAAGCGACCGGACTCGCGTATTTGCAGTCACACTGGCACATCAACGCCAGCCAGACGGCCGCTTTCGGCGACAATGGGAACGACCTAGAAATGTTGCACGAAGCCGATTACAGCTTTGCTATGCAGAACGCGATTGCACCGGTCAAGCGAACGGCGACCTATTTGACGCCCCATGACAATAATCATGATGGCGTCTTAGCGGCGATCGATACGTTGATTTAAACAATGCGGCTTTTAGATGCTTGTTTTATTGCGGCTAAACCGTGCGAAATCGTTGCCGACTCAGATAAGTTTTGAATTTTGCGCTTCGAAGGCGTCCGGAAATGCAGCTGGCCCCGATGTCGTTTGGCGCTCGTGCAATTGTCAAGGACTGACTTCGGCTTACAAAACCAACACACTGCAGACTCAGTGCGACGTCCACATGGTTAACAAGGCAATACTAGTCCAATAAATCCTATTTAACAGTGATGATCCGGTCAAATGATGACTAGGTCACCACTGTTTTTTTGATTTCTAGTGAGGCGATTTCAGGGCGCAAGTGGAATACAAGTCGACGTTCTCGCGAGTGATAGACAATTCTACTGCCTAATTGCGTGATAGTCTGCTAAAATATAAGGGTATACGCGGTGGCGGATGCGTGAGTGGTGAAGGTGCCACTTGACTTGATTGGCACGCCAAAATAGCTCAGGTGGCGAGTAACTAGTATTTGCGGCGCTTGAGCAACCAGCCACCGTGTCAGGTAGTTTAATCTTGAGGAGGAATTTATTGTGGTAAAAGTAATTGTTGCCGGCTACAAGGGTCGGATGGGTAGTACTGCTGCACAAATGGTGATCGATAATCCTGATTTTGAATTGGTTGGGGTCTATGACGCCCGCAGTAAGGACCAAAATTTAAATGAAGATGACCGTTTTAAGAGCCAAGACGTCCCAGCTTTTCATGACTTAGACCAAATCAAGACCGATGCAACGGTGTGGATCGACTTTACGATTCCAACTGCGGTCTATGAAAATGCCAAGTTTGCGCTCAATCATGGTATTTCACCAGTGATTGGGACAACCGGGATGACCGACGAACAAGTCGCAGACCTACAAAAATTGGCTAAGGAAAAACAAGTCGGCGGTTTGATTGCACCCAACTTCGGCATCAGTGCCGTCTTATTGATGCAATTTGCCCAACAAGCGGCCAAGTACTTCCCAGATGTTGAAATCATTGAAATGCACCATGATGACAAAATCGATTCCCCAAGTGGAACGGCCATCAGTACGGCCAAGAAGATCGCGGAAGTGCGTCAGCCTAAACAACAAGGCAATCCTGACGCCACTGAAACGTTACCAGGGGCGCGTGGTGCGGAATACGAAGGCATGCGGATTCACGCTGTTCGGTTACCAGGACTCGTTGCGCACGAAGAAGTGATGTTTGGTGGCCCAGGTGAAGGCTTGACGATTCGCCAAGATTCCTTTGACCGGATCTCATTTATGACCGGGGTCAAAGTTGCGGTTGAAAAGGTCAACCAGTACCACGAACTCTTCGTTGGTTTGGAGCACTTACTATGATTTTGACGCAATTACCAGCGGCGTTTCAAGCGGCCAAACCAATCATTGAAACGATCGAAGCGGCTGGTTTTGAAGCGTACTTTGTTGGTGGCTGTGTCCGCGATACGATTCTCGGCAAGCCACTGCATGACGTCGATATTGCGACTAGTGCTTTTCCAGCCGAGGTCAAACAACTGTTTAAGCGCACCGTCGATACCGGTATTGAGCACGGGACCGTCATGATTTTAGACCATGGTAACGGCTATGAGACGACCACGTTTCGAACTGAGTCGGGCTACCAGGATTTTCGGCGTCCGGACCAAGTGACGTTTGTGCGTTCACTAAAAGAAGACCTGAAGCGCCGTGATTTTACGATCAACGCGCTGGCGATGACGGCCAAGGGTGAAGTGATCGACTTATTCGATGGCTTGGCTGACTTAAAACGTGGCGTGCTGCGGGCCGTGGGTGTCGCGGAAGAACGCTTTCATGAAGACGCGTTGCGGATGATGCGGGCGGTCCGCTTTGCTAGCCAGCTGGATTTTGCCATCGAGCCCCAAACGCAACAAGCAATCACCGATAATGCGGCCTTACTCACAAAGATTGCCGTTGAACGGACCCGTGTGGAATGGGAGAAGTTACTAATGGGACAGCATCCCGATGCCGGGTTGAAAAGCTTGCTGACGACCGGATTATACCAGTACATGCCAATGATGGCGGCCCAAAAGCCGATGCTACAACAACTACTAGCGCTACCAGATTGGCACTTATCGACGATTGAGAGCGTCTGGACCTTGTTGAGTTGGCAAATGCAGCTGCGCGATGCCGCTGCGATTCGCCACTTATTAAAGACTTGGAAGACGAGCAATGAGTTGATCAGCCACGTCACAGCCGCTGTCAACGCGCTCAACGCCTTAGAACGATCTGGTCGACTAACGTCCGAGGAAAACTTCTACACTGGCTTAGACGCGCTAACAACGGCCAATCAGGTGGCAACGATATTAGGCTTCGGTCAGGATCAAGCTCAGTTAGCCCAATCGTATGCCAGTCTACCGATTCATGATAAGCATGAATTAGCAGTTAATGGCGGCGATTTGTTGAAAGCGAAGTTGGTGACACCGGGACCGATGATGGGGTCGATTTTGGCTGCTTGTTTGCAGGCCGTCATCACTGGAAAAGTTGAAAATCAGCAAGACGCTTTGCTTGATTTTGCACGGATGGTAGCGGATTCAAAAAACCATTGATATTTTCTATGAATCTGTTACGATTAAAGTGAAACTAATTCAATGAGGTGATTTAAATGGAACGAGCATTAGAAGCATTGAAATTTCATTTTCGGAATGGTGACACTTGGACGGTGCATCATCAAGATATCTCCGACCTGTGGATTGGCCGTGTAACGACGAGTTACGGCCGTATCAAGGGTGGTCACATGACGATCATTCATCCTTGCAAGTCCTTCAAAGCTGAATTCAAGCCAGATGCCGACGCAATCGACCCTGAAACGACCCAATTGTCTTCTGTGACAAGTGGGATGTTCGAACGGGTGACCCATTACCAAGATATTGAAAAAATCGATATTTTATTTGGTGACGAACGGGGTAGTGAACAAATCTACCTCCCATTCAAGCCACGGGATGCAGACGGTATCGACAACATTTATCAAACCAGTTCATTAGCCAGCGACGGCAAGTTACACTTAGTTGTCGATGACGAACGGACCGTCTTTGATGTTTATGGTGACCGGAACAAGTAAGCGCTGGTGCCAAATAAATTAATTGAACGTTGAAGTAGCTGCCTTAGGAGACAATTTCCTAGGGCGGCTATTTTTGTCCTGATCATTTGTTGTGAGGCATGATTAAAAGGCGTTAGTTCTTAAGCTCAAAGGCCACCAGCTCAGACCCACTGGAAACAAGGAGAACTTTGCGTAAACTTGCAGTGCTTGGTTCGTCTTACGCCAGCTTCCAGGCATTTATGACAACGCTGGAACGCGATAGACACAGACTTGAGCCGACAACCCACGTCTTAAATACTGGTATTCTACGTTCTATGCAATATTGCCGAAATGTGTTCGGGTCAGACTGAGACTCCCGGTTAGCTACGCCAGAACGCCAAGCGGAAATTCACCGCTTAACGCTCTAGCTAGGTTAATCCTCAGTCCCAACCGGTCTGAACCTCACAGGCTATGAGCCGCTGAGCATTGTTAGAAACGCCTTCCAGCCGGGATGGTATTTGAAAGGCGAGCACGTGCGGACCCAACGATGAATGAAATGCTCACTATTACTTGATAACCATAACGCTGCCTTTGAACTGTGAGACTAGTTCCTGATAACTTCCTAGCTATCTTACTCGATGGAATATTAACATTACTGCATATTGTCAGCCAGCCCCGGAAGTCGGAATCGGACGCGCATTGGCTGACGAACAGTAAACCAACCAATCGGGCCTTTCAACCATGATTCATGTCACTCAGCTTTCCAAAATATTAATCGGATTTGCGCGTTTGTCAGTTGTGTTTTAGGCCAATTCTAGCTAAGATAGAACTTAATGATGTAAAAAAGGGTGGATCGTGAGAATGCAAACTTTAAGAGCAGAAAATCTGACCCGAACTTATGGTGAGAAGACGTTATTTCATGATATTTCGTTTATTGTGAATGAACATGACCGGATTGGTGTCATTGGCGTTAACGGGTCCGGGAAGACGAATTTATTAGACGTATTAGCGGGCGTGACGGCACCAGAAGCTGGTCAGCTGATCATGCCAAAGAATTATACGATTGGTTATTTAAAACAAAAACCAGAACTGGATGAAAACTTAACGGTGATCGATGCCGTTTTGGCTGGTAGTCAGCAAGTCTTTCGGACGATTCGGCACTACGAGCAAACGCTCGCGGTCTATGCCGACCATCCAGAAGACCCCGCTGCGCAAAAAGCATACGTGGCCGCTGAAGACCAGATGAATCAGGAAGACGCGTGGACGGCGGAAAGTGATGTCAAAACGATTTTGACCCAGTTGCACATTACGGATTTGACGAAGACGATCAAGCAGATGTCCGGGGGTCAGCAGAAGCGGGTCGGCCTGGCACAGGTTTTGATTCAATCGCCAGATTTACTGTTGCTAGACGAACCGACTAACCACCTCGATTTTGATTCGATTGAATGGCTAGAAAGTTACTTGGCGAGCTATAAAGGTGCACTGATTGTCGTGACCCATGACCGGTATTTCTTAGATCAGGTCGCTAATCAGATGTTTGAGCTCTCGTTTGGTGAGCTGCACAAGTACACTGGAAACTACCAAGACTTCGTGCAAGCCAAAGCTGAACGGGTCGCCCGCGACGTGTTGGCCGAACATAAGCAGCAACAGCTGTATAAAAAGGAACTGGCCTGGATGCGTGCCGGTGCGCCTGCCCGGAGTACCAAACAACAGGGGCGTATCAATCGGTTCAACGATTTAAAGGACAATTTGAACACCTTACAAGTGGATGGTGACGTCGATATTTCACTGGGCCAGCAACGGCTTGGTAAAAAGGTAATCGAGTTAAAAGATGCTAGTCTCCAATTTGACCAACAGACGATTCTGGACCACTTTTCCATGTTGATTCAGGCCAATGACCGAATCGGAATCACTGGGATCAATGGTGCCGGCAAGTCCAGCCTGTTAAACGTGATTGCTGGGCGTTTACCACTAGACAGCGGTACGGTGACGATTGGTGAAACGGTCAAAATGGCCTATTACACGCAACAGACCGAACCGATTCCAGGTGATAAACGGATCATCAATTACTTGCAGGACGTCGGTGAGACGGTGCTCAGCAAACAGGGTGAACACGTGTCAGTGACCGAATTGTTAGAGGAATTCCTCTTTCCACGGTCAATGCACGGAACGTTGATCCGCAAGCTCTCTGGTGGTGAACAGCGGCGGTTATATTTGCTGAAATTATTGATGCAACAACCAAACGTGTTACTACTGGATGAACCGACCAATGATCTGGATATTGGGACGTTGACCGTCCTTGAAAATTACCTGGATGACTTTGCCGGTACCGTCATTACCGTTTCACATGACCGGTACTTCCTGGATAAAGTCGGCACGAAGCTCCTGATTTTTGATGGCCAAGGCCACATTGAACGGTACGCGGGGCGTTTCTCAAGTTATTTGAAGGACCAAAAAGCGGCTAGTACGGATGCTTCAAAGTCGCACACGAAGTCCAGTTCAGCCAAATCAACTAGCGCTGCTGATAAGGAACCAGCATCCGCCGCGGCACCTAAGCAAAAAGTAAAATTGACGTATGCTGAACAGTTAGAATATGACAAGATTGAAGAAGTCATTGAAGGACTCGACAGCCATAAGAGTGAGATTGAAGAAGCGATGGCCGCCAATGCTAGTGATTACGGCAAGTTAGCGGACTTACAAAAAGAACTGACCAAAACCGAGCAGACCATTGATGAAAAGATGGAACGTTGGGATTACCTCAGTCAGTACGCAGAAGCCTGAAAGGATGATCGCATGTTAGAAGATAGTTATTTACAACTCGCGCGCACCATTTTAGAACATGGCACGTACAAGGATGACCGTACCGGAACTGGGACTTACAGTATTTTCGGTTATCAGATGCGCTTTGATTTGAGTCAGGGTTTCCCATTACTGACGACTAAAAAGGTGCCATTTGGGTTGATCAAAAGTGAATTGTTATGGTTCTTACACGGTGACACGAACATTCAATATTTGTTAAAACACCACAATCATATCTGGGACGAATGGGCCTTTAAGAATTGGGTCACGAGTGCCGATTATGATGGCCCGGACATGACGAATTTTGAACATCGACGGTTGGATGACCCGGCATTTGCACCGGTTTATCAAGCCCAAATGAAAGCTTTTGATGACCAAATCGTGAATGACGATGCCTTTGCGGCCAAATTTGGTAACTTAGGTGACGTTTACGGTGCACAGTGGCGTCATTGGCAAACACGTCAAGGGTCGACGATCGACCAAATCGCCAATGTCATCGACATGATCAAGACGCATCCTGATTCACGCCGTCTGATCGTTTCGGCGTGGAACCCAGAAGACGTGCCAAGTATGGCGTTACCGCCTTGTCACACGCTGTTCCAGTTTTATGTCGCGGATGGCAAACTCTCTTGTCAGCTCTATCAACGTTCAGGAGACGTCTTCTTAGGGGTGCCGTTTAACATTGCGAGTTATGCGTTGTTGACCCATCTGATTGCGAAGGAGACTGGACTAGAAGTCGGCGAGTTCGTGCATACGTTGGGGGACGCCCATATTTATACCAACCACATCGAACAAATCAAGACGCAGTTGGCACGGCAACCCAAGCCAGCACCACAGTTAGTTCTAAATGGTGCGCATACCAGCATTTTTGATTATCAGATGAGCGATATTAAGTTAGAAGGCTATGACCCCGCACCGGCCATTAAAGCGCCGGTTGCAATTTAGGAGGCTGGATGACGATGATTGCTTTGATCTGGGCGGAGGACCAAAATGGCCTGATTGGCAAGCAGGGCCAGTTACCTTGGCACCTGCCAGCGGACATGCACCGTTTTAAAACATTGACGACAGGACACCACGTGGTGATGGGACGCAAAACTTTTATGGGATTCAAACGCCCGTTGCCACACCGGACAAACTGGGTCCTGTCGCAACAGTCGGACCTCGCATTGCCGGCGGGGGTGCAACAACTGACTGATTTGGCGGCCTTAAAGGACCTGGCCGCCAAAAATCCGGATGAACTGATTTTCGTCATTGGGGGCGCGGTGGTCTTTCAGGCCGTGCTGCCAATTGCGGACTATCTCTATCGGACGCGTATCAACGCGCGTTTTGACGGTGACACTTGGATGCCTGCGATCGACTATTCGCAGTGGCAACTCGTCACTAAGCAGGTTGGAACGGTGGACGACAAAAACCGTTATCCGTATGAATTTGACGATTTTCGCCGCCGTTAATTCAGCGCGAATCGTGAAAGTCAAGCAGATTTCTGCTATACTGAAAGCATTAATTTATTGTAACGATTTTATTAACGTTACAAGTATAAGAAAGCGTGGCAAAGTATGACGAAAATCAAGATTGTGACCGATTCTTCGGCAAATTTGACGGATGCCGAGGTAAAAAAATACGATATTACCGTGATTCCGTTAACTGTCATGATCGATGGCACTATTTACGTGGAAGATGAAACCATCACACGTGAGGAATTTATTAGCAAAATGGCAACGGCCAAGTCCTTGCCTAAGACGAGTCAGCCCGCGCTGGGAACGTTTATTGAAACTTTTGACAAGTTAGGTGCGGATGGCTCAAGCGTGATTTGCATCAACATGCTCGAAGCGATTTCAGGAACGGTTCACACCGCAGAACAGGCCGCATCGATTACCAAGACCGATGTAACGGTGATTGATGCGCGCACCACGGACCGGGCGTTGGCCTTTCAAGTGATTGCCGCAGCCAAGTTAGCCCAGGATGGTGCTGACAAGCAGACGGTGATTGATCAAATCCACACCACTCAGGCCCACACCAAGTTATTTATGGGTGTGATGACGCTCAATAACTTAGTTGCCGGTGGCCGTATCAGTCGTTTGACCGGGGCAATCAGTACGTTACTGAACGTGAAAATTGCGCTCGAAGTTGACGATGGCACTTTAGATGTGAAGATGAAGGGCCGCGGCGTCAAAGCGATTAATAAGTTTTTTGATAAAGTTCTTGAAGATATTATTGCGACACCGAACGTGGTGGAAGTCGCAATCTCACACGTTGGTGCGACGGAACGCGTTGAAGAATATAAGGCGCGCTTGCAAGCCGCTTTACCAAGCTTACGGGTCAGCGTTCAACCAACAGTACCGATCATCGCAACCCATGGTGGTCCGGGCGCTTTTGCGGTGGAATATCATACCCAGGCACCAGCTTAAAGTTAACGAAGGCTTACAGACGACCTGTCTGCGAGTGCTAACGGTAAATGGTGATCGTCCCAGTTTGGGGATGATGACCATTTTATTGTTTTAGGGGTAAGTTGTCAGCCAATCGTTCAAATAACCAGTGTCAGAAAGGTTGGAGGTTCATGTCCAAAATTAAAGAAACCATCAAAGTCGTACTGGTGGTTGCAGTCCTCGCGGTGGCCGTCTTTTTCGGCGTCAACTACTTGATGCATCCGCACGACGAGGCCACTACGACCAAGCCCACGACGACTAAAAAGGCCACGCAAAAAACGACCCCGCACAAGAGCAGTATCAACCTCGTGGCAGTCGGGGATTCATTGACAGAAGGGGTCGGTGATGAATCCGAAGGCGGCTATGTCGGTCAGATCAAGCAGACGTTAGCCAAGAAACAAGATTTGACGGTCAAAACGACCAATGCCGGTAAATCCGGTGACCGCAGTGACCAGATTTTGGCGCGAATCAATAAGTCTAAAGCGTTGCAACAAAAAATTGCTAAGGCCGACGTTTTAACAGTGACGGTCGGAGGTAATGACTTGTTGCAGACGTTGGAAGGATCGATCACGTCGAATAATACGGCTAAGAACAATGCCACGGTCGCCAAGGCGCAGACCTTGTATGCTACGAAGCTGACGAAACTGTTTAATAAATTACAAAGTTTGAATGGATCAGCGTCGATTTTTGTCTTTAGCATCTATAATCCAATTTATGTGAACTTCCCGAATGTGACGTCGATCACCCACTATATCAGTCAGTGGAATGATCAGACGCAGACGACGGTCAGTCAATATAAGCATACTTATTTTATGGATATTAATTGGACGATGTCACATGGTCAGTACAAGACGGCCGCGCAAATTCGCAAGTTGAAGCGAGCAGCCAGTGCCACAACGCTGACGAGTCTCACGAGTGCGAAGGCCATCAATGGCGCGTTGGCGACGGAGAATAAGACCAATGACCTGATTTCGACGAGTGATAATTTCCATCCGAATAAACGGGGTTATCGGGTCTTCACGTCGAAGCTGTACCAGACGATGATGACGCACGATGCCTGGTTACTTAAAAAATAAAGGAGGAATTGAGATGCGGGAAGCACAACACACCAAAACGACGAGTCCGAAGCCGCCCAAGTCGACGGGGCCCGTCAATATTTGGAAATGGGTCGCAATCGTGTTGATTGCCTTAATTATTGGGACCGGCGCTTACGTTGGAACGCAAGTGTTTCGGTCACCAAGTGAAAGTACCAGTTTGACCACCAGCCGTAA
Organism: Lactiplantibacillus sp. 7.2.4; assembly: GCF_018991185.1. Lineage (NCBI taxonomy): Bacteria > Bacillati > Bacillota > Bacilli > Lactobacillales > Lactobacillaceae > Lactiplantibacillus > Lactiplantibacillus sp. 7.2.4. Next base: position 25,862 of record NZ_JAGYGS010000012.1, on the reverse strand, counting down.
TGACGCCGCTAGTGTACCAATCACCATGAATCGCAAGCAATTGAACGCCTTAGCGAGCTACTATCTAGCCGACTTACAAAAGGGTCAAGACATGAAGTATCGCTTCGTCGTCCGGTCCACGGGCGCCTACCTGTTAGGGACGACCAAAGTATTAGGTCAGGATGTTTCGTTTGTGATTACCATGAAGCCAAGCGTGATCGATGATGGTAATATTTCACTGAAGGCCACGAACTTATCGGTCGGCACAATGTCGTTGCCAATCAGCTTCGTTATTAATTACATCAATAATAATTACAAAACGCCTAAGTGGGTCAAGTTGAATGCCAAGAATAAGACGATCGACCTGTATTTGAATAAACTGGTCGGTAAACACGATGTTCGTTATAGTGTTGATAAGCTTGATTTGAAGAACGATCAGTTCAAGTTTGAAATGCACATTCCAAAAACTAGTGATTAAGAAGATGAGGTGAATACATGCACAAAACATTTTATACGTTTTTGATGACCCAACGGAACCCTGATAGTACCGATGCGATTGCTGAATTTGCGAACAATGCGTTTCTGGATCAGTCGTTTCCGAAGCAGAGCAAGGATTTTCATGAGGTCTCTCAATATTTAGAATTGAACGCGGGTTACCTGCCTTCAATGACGATATTTGATGATGCGTGGCAAGCCTATCTCGCAAGTGAAGCATAAATTTATTCGTAGGAAAGAGGACGTTCGGTTATGTCAGAGGAACCCAAACAAACCAATCCGCATTTGAAAAAAACACCGCGGCCCAAACGACGCGTCGGCTTATGGACTTACATTATTTCCGTCGTCGTTGCGCTCGGGATCGGGGTTGGCGGAACGTACTGGTTGATTGGTCGGCAAGTTAATGCCCAACTCAGCAGTATGCAACAGACTAGTAAGGCAATGAAAAAGATTGAATCGGTCTACGAGACCATCAATCAAAATTATTATAAACCGGTCAATGCCAACAAGTTGGCGAATGGTGCCATCAACGGGATGGTCAATTCTTTAGGAGATAAATTCTCCGAGTACATGGATAAGAGTGAGACCGAGAGCCTGAACGACACCATCGATAGTTCATTTTCTGGGATTGGGGCTCAGGTTCAAAAGTCCGGCAATTATGTTCAAATTATCTCGCCAATTGCCGGTACCCCTGCCAAGAAGGCCGGTTTAAAGCCTAAGGATATCATCAAGGCGGTCAATGGTAAGTCTGTTTCTGGCAAGACATTGACACAAGCGGTCAATATGATGCGCGGTAAAGTCGGCACGACCGTTAAATTGACGATTGAACGTAGCGGACAGACCTTCACAGTGAGCCTGAAGCGGGCCAAGATTCCGGTGACGACCGTTGACTATAAACTCGTCGGCGGTAGCAAGAAGATCGGCTACATCACCGTCTCGACTTTCTCGACCAATACGGCCAAAGAATTCAAGACTGCATTGAAGGCTCTCGATAAGAAGGGCGCCAAGAAGTTAGTTATCGATATGCGTGGGAACCCCGGTGGTTTGATGACGGCAGCGCTCAAGATGGCCTCTATCTTCCTGAAGAACGGGAAGACTATCATGCAAGTCGAAGCACGGGACGGTTCAACTGAGAAGTACACCGCTTCTAAGAAGTATGACGGTGGCTTTAAGGAGACCAAACCAACGACCGTTTTGATCGACGGTGGGAGTGCCTCGGCTGCAGAAATCTTCTCGGCCGCCTTGCACCAGTCTGCTGGCGTTAAATTAGTTGGTTCACAGTCCTATGGTAAAGGGACGGTCCAAACAGTCACGACCTTTAGCGATAAGACCGAAATGAAGATTACCGTTGCCAAGTGGCTCACGCCGAATGGCACGTGGATCAACAAGAAGGGCTTGACGCCGGATGTCAAAGCGGATGAACCAAGTTATGCTAGTTTGACGGTCATCAGTAAAGTGAGTGACTTGCAAGCAGATAAGGTCAACAGTAACGTCAAGACGTTCCAGAAGTACTTGCAAGCGTTAGGTTACTTCAAGGGAACGGTCAACGGTTACTTCGGTGATTCCACCACGGCAGCTGTCAAACAATATCAGAAGCACGCAAAGTTGAGTGCCACTGGTAAAGTTGACAAGCAGACGTTGACGAAGATTGAAACTGAATTAGCAAATAAAATCAGCGACAACGACCGCGCCTATGATGCGGCCATGAAGTTGATCGAAAAAACGAATTAATTTAGAAACCAAGCTTGGGCTTTTCCGGGCTTGGTTTTTATTTAGCTGTGTGTTTGGACACGCGCGCTTCATTTATTGGTGAGCAATGGACTTCATGATCGGATTTACTGCTAAGCTCAGCGCAGCGGATTGGTTTTAAGATTACTAGTCGCAAATAACTCGAATTCTGTTCGTAAAAAGACCGTTTGGGGCTTGCCAGGGGATGGAGCGGTATACTAGAAAGCGTACGTTAATTTGCAGGCGCGTATTTTCGGATACCGCCTGTTTTTTGCGGGAAATTACAGGTCACCACAGCGGTTACGGTGGTGACGGCATAGAAAGAAGTCTTTTTGTGAATCGACGCGCCATTTATTTTGTTCAAGGGGCCCTCTTACTCTCAAACGTGATGGCCGGAATCGATAGTACTAACGTGAATACGGCGTTACCCGCCATTATCGCGGATTTGCACGGGTTGCGATTGATGGCCTGGATCGTGGCCGTCTTCCTGCTTGGAACGGCTGTCTCCACTTTGATTTGGTCGAAGTTGGGCGAGCGGTTAGGGAATAAACGGGCCTACCAGATGACGACTAGCCTGTTTATCGTTGGCTCGTTGTTACAAGGTCTCGCACCTAATATCTGGTTCTTGATTATTGCCCGTGGTATCGCCGGGCTGGGTAACGGTGGGATGATCTCACTGCCATACATTATGTACGCGGATATTTTTAAGGATCCGCGCGAACGGATGCGGGCACTGGGCTTGGTCTCAGCTTGCTTTAGCATGGCAACGATCATTGGGCCAATGGTCGGCGGGGTGATCGTCGATGTTTGGTCCTGGCACTGGATCTTTTATCTAAACGTGCCGATTGGGATCTTATCGGCCGTGCTGTTGCAGATCTTCTATCAGGAACCCAAACGACAACATAACTTGCAGCCGATGGATCGCGCCGGTGCGTTGTTGATGGCAGTCGGCATCATCAGCCTGCTTGGTGGTATCGAATTGATTGGGATGGTCTCACTCTGGATCGTGGCGATCGTCATCGTGGCGGCGCTGGTCATACTTGGCAGTTTAACAATTGTTGAGCGACGAGCAGTCGATCCGGTCATTCCTGGCCGACTGTTTAAAAACAGCCCCTTAGTGGTCGACTTCGTCTTATTCGTGCTCATTTGGGGTGCGTTCGTGGCCTTTTTGACCTATAGTCCTATGTGGGCGCAGGGCTTATTAGGAACGTCGGCATTAATTGGGGGTGCCACGCAGATTCCGAGCGCCTTTGCCAATTTTGGCGGCAGTGAGTCGGTACCGCGGATGCGGCGGCGTTTGACCCCGCATCAGGTCTTGACGATTAATATTATTATTTTAACGCTGACCTTCGTCCCATTGATGCTTGGTGGTGTCAAATTACCATACTGGGTCTTGCTTTTGGCTGGCTTTTTCGAAGGTTGGGGCAACGGGGCTTGCTTTAATGAGCTACAAGTTAAAGTGCAAGTTGATGCGGATCAGCGCGATATTCCAGTTGCGACCTCTTTTAGCTATTTAATTCGAATGCTGAGCCAGACCTTTACGACGGCCATCTTTGGTTTAATCATGAACCAAGCCTTAGCTAGTGGTGTCGCCCGTTCCGATGGCAAAATCACCATGGCGATGATGAATCAGCTCAGTGATGCGAGTCGCGCCGGACGGTTGCCTGCCAACCTCGTCCCGATGATGCGCCAGATTCTGCATACCGGACTACAGAATATCATGATTCTAGCGTTTGGGCTGATGATTGCCGCCTTAGTCCTGAATCTGTGGGCGCAACGGCGAGAAGCCCGGCGGCAGGCAGAAGCGTGATATACTTGAATAACGCGCAGCGAATTATGTCGTGACTAGTCGTGTGTTTCGATGAAACGATGCTAGATCATAAAAGGACCTTCCAGGTGGGAGGTCCTTTTATAATCCGTGGTGAATTCGCGGTAGCCTGCTGCATTAAGTCCCCATTTGCGTTGCCCCGAGGCTAAAAATTGGCATCTAATCATCAAAAACGTCGAACCCATACCCCCGAATATGCTGCTTCAGCAGTGCCAAGTAGCGTTGGGCCGTCGCACTCAATTCGATTTTTTTATGCCGCAGATAGCCCAGCGTCATGGCATCGTCGACTTTGAGCGGAATGGCGACGATTTTTTCGTCATTGAGTTCGCTACTAATGATTCCAGAACTGATGGTGTAGCCGTTTAAGCCGACCATCAGATTAAAAATCGTGGCGCGGTCACTGATGCGGATGTGCTTTTTGTGCGGCAAGGTGCTGAGAATTTCTTCTGAGAAATAAAATGAGCTGGTGTCGCCCTGCTCATAAGAGAGATAGGGGTAATCTTGAAGGTCGGCCAGCGTCAACGTCTTTTTGCGCGTCAGCGGGTTGTCGCGCCCCACAAAGACGTGCGGGTGTGCTTCAAAGAGTGGGACGAACTGTAGGTCTTTTTCGGCAATCAGGCGGCTCAGGACGGTCCGGTTGAATTGATTGAGGTAAATGACGCCGAGTTCGCTCTTCAGCGTCTGGACGTCATTGAGCACGTTTTCGGTTTCCGTCTCGCGCAGGGTAAACTGGTAGGTATCGCCACCAATTTCTTTGACTAGTTGGACAAAGGCGTGAACGACGAAGGCATAGTGCTGGGCCGACACACTGAAGATTCGCTTGCGAACGGTCCCCTGACCAAAATGTTCGTTGAGCAGGTTGACTTGGTCGAGTACGCTGCGCGAATAGTTGATAAATTCGCGGCCGGCATCCGTTAGCGTGATCCCGGTCTTGCTACGATAAAACAACTGGACTTGATATTCCCGTTCCAGTTCCTTCATCGCTTGCGAGAGTGACGGCTGACTGATAAATAACTGTTTGGCAGCCTCGTTGATCGAGCCAGTGGCCGCAATCTTTTCTAAGTATTTTAATTGTTGGATTCGCATGTCAGGGTAACCTCCTTGAAGATGATGACGAAAATGTGGGCGTAACGCGGTGCTGATTTCAGCGTTTCGCTCGCGTGACGTTATAGGTAATGCCTATTATATCATCTAAGCAATCCGTCTTATCTATTTTCTAATCTGATTGTTATAATAAACTCATCAAATCAAAGACGGAGGCTGTCAATTTATGACAAAAACACATTTTCAATTGGTCGGTTCACTGTTACGGCCAGCCAGCTTACTGAGTTACAAGAATCAAATCGAACATCGGGATGACATTCAATATCCATTTTATGATGCTTTTCCAGGTTACCAAGCGGCTGAAGCGGCGGCCGTCAAAAAAGTAATCGCAACTGAAAAGGCCCATGGGATCGATGTGCTGACTGACGGGGAATATACCAAATCAATGTGGCATCTGGACTTTGTCTGGGGCTTTAGCGGAATTCGCCGTTTTATCGCGGATGAGGGTTACAATTTCCGTGACCATGACGGTAGTGATTTTGAAACGCGTAAGGATATCGGCATTGAGATCACGGCGCCACTCTCTGGCAAACATCATCATTTTATTGATATTTACAAGCAACTGAAGGCACAGGCGGATGATAATGATGTCAAACTAACCATCTGGAGCCCAGCGCACGCCTTCGTGGAATTCGGATACATCGACAAGCTGTATGGTCCAGACCAGGTCTACAAGACCGTGGATGAACTCCACACCGGCTTAGTCAAGGCCTACAAGGAGTTTCTGACAGATTATCAGGCAGCGGGCGGCCAAATCATTCAATTTGACGACTGTCTGTGGGAAGTGTTTGCTAGCGATAATCAACAAAATCCCTTCGGTGCCGGCAATGGTAGCCTCCAGGAACTGGCGGATGTGGCGGTCAATACGAATAATGAATTGGTCGATTTCGGGCATCAGCTGGGGTTAAAGGTCTGGACCCATAATTGTCGTGGTAATTACGAAAGTCGCCATTTTGCGGAAGGTAGTTACAACACGATTGCCAAAAAATTCTTGCATGACCAACATTACGACCGCTTCTTCCTCGAATGGGATGACGACCGTGCCGGTGACATTTCGGTGCTGAAGGTACTAGAAGACCGGCCCAACGTTGAAGTTGTCTTGGGACTACTATCAAGTAAGACCAACACTTTAGATGACGAAGACCGGGCCCTGCGACTCTTGACGCAGGCCAGCCAGATTTTAGATAAAGACCGGCTCTACTTATCGCACCAGTGTGGTTTCGCCTCCTGCGATTCAGGTAACGAATTGACCGAAGCCCAGCAGTGGGCCAAGATCGACCAGGGACAACAGATTGCGGCGAAGTTCTGGGATTAAGTTAGTTCAATAACCATAAAATAAACGCAGTAGATGAATAAAAATGATTGTGCAGTTGAAACATCAATTGATTTTATATTTATCAAGTATAAAAAAGACAATAGCTGTCATGATAAAACATAAGATGAGTTCGAACGTGTCTGTGCTTAGTTGAGCTGTGTCGAGGATGGGCAACAGATTAGTAGTGATCTTAGACTTGGAGTCGATGATGAACCAAACCAATTTGTAGGCAGTAACTATAGTAATCATAATATTTGAAACAGATGTTAACACTTGAATCAAGATATATGAAAATGTACTTTTTACCCATGCTGCAAAAAGTAAGAAGAGTAGATTTAGTAATATGAGTAAAAGACCTAAGGCAAAAGCTCTCATATTTTTGTTTTCTAATGACAGAAGTCCATTATGACCTTGCCACGTTATCGAGAAAGCCAATCCATACACGATTAAAAGAGTGGCATAAAAAATAGATACAAGATATATAAAGGTAGCCGTATTCTCTATTATGAGTTTGGTCTTTGTGTGTGTGGACCAGTATATGCTCACATGATAATGAAGAAGACAAATAAGAATTTGGAGTAGAGGTATTAAAAATGGAATTGCTTGGTTACTTAATAATCGGTACTGCATACATTTTTCTCACTTTCGGCTATTATCTGAAAGTAAATATACACTTCTAATCTGTGAATTTAATGGAAATTCGGTATTGATTTAAACGGTCCTCAATTTGATAGTCTACTGAAAAACTATATTGTCGAATTTAAGTTCGTCATTATCAAAGTAAAATAAACCCTCAAAGTGGAGTTGAATTTCCATTTTGAGGGTTTGTTTTGTGCCTTTGGGAGACGTTGACAAAGCCTTTTATAAATCGGTGACTTCTTCAGTAGCCACCAATTAGTATGATAGGTATAAATGAATAATAGACCAATAAATCTGTCTTTAGTTGAGAGTTGTACATGATAATACGAGCATGTTCTGCATGACAAAGTTTTAAAGATACAGCGAACCTATTTTAAAAATGGTAGAATGAGAATTGCTAATTGTTAAGTATTAACTCTATGAATGTAATCATGACCAATTGAGACACCGTGAAGAAATTCTCATAAATTCAATCAAAAATTGTAAAGGAGCTATCACATGGCAAACATTCAATGGTATCCCGGTCATATGGCTAAGGCGATTCACCAAATTCAAGACAATTTACACTTAGTAGACATCGTCTTTGAATTGGTGGACGCCCGTATTCCAGTGGCCTCACGTAATCCAGAAATCGAAAAAACGATTCAACAAAAACCACACTTATTGATCATGACCAAGAAGGACTTGGCGGATCCGCAAGCGACGGCCGATTGGGTCAAGTATTATGAAGCGCAAGGCCAAGTCGCAATCGCTGTTGATTCGCGTAGTCGCACGATTGGTAAACAAATGACGCAGGCCGCCACCGACATGTTGGCGGATAAACTAGCCAAGATTGCCGCACGGGGTATCACTAATCGCCCGATTCGTGCAGTCTGTGTCGGGATTCCGAACGTGGGTAAGTCGACCTTATTAAACCACATCGTCAACAAGAAGATCGCCAAGGTCGGGGACCGTCCCGGGGTGACGAAGGGTCAACAGTGGCTCAAGGCCTCTAAAAAGCTTGAATTACTCGATACGCCCGGTATTTTGTGGCCAAAATTTGAAGACCAAGTTGTCGGTACGAAACTAGCGGTTACGGGCGCCATCAAAGAAAATATTTATCCTAATGATGACGTCGCCCTGTTTGCCTTAGACTTCTTCAAACAGCACTACGCTGATCGGTTAGTTGACCGATATCATTTGACGACTGACCAATTGGCGCTACCCAATCCAGAGCTCTTGATTGCGATGACCAAGAATGCTGGGATGCGTGATGATTGGGAACGCTTCTGCGTCGCCTTTCTACTGGATATTCGCAAGGGGCGTCTCGGGCGTTTTACGTTGGACTTAACGGGGGATCAGCCGGATGCCTGAACGAACGATTGCGGAATTTAAACGTTTGTTAGCCGACCATCCGGATGAAGACGTGTTAACGGCCGCGCAAGCTGACAGTCGTAAAGGGGTTCAACAGGCTTATCAACGCTATCTTCGCCAAGCTGAAAAACACGCAGCGTTAGTGACCCGGTTTAATCAGCACATGCAACTCGAACGTGACTTTTGGGCACGCGGTGGGCAATACGTCGCTGGCATCGATGAAGTCGGTCGGGGGCCATTAGCAGGACCGGTCGTGACTGCGGCAGTCGTGTTGGATAACCAGTTCGATTTAATCGAAGTCAATGATTCCAAACAATTGACAGCTAAAAAACGGGCGGAATTGATGCCCAAAATCTTAGAAGAAGCCGTGGCGGTGGGGATTGGTGTCGCGGATGCCCCAACGATCGACCGGCTCAATATTTATGAGGCCACCCGGGTCGCGATGGCCCAAGCGGTCAATAACCTGCCTGTCCGCCCAACGCGCTTATTGGTGGATGCGATGCAAGTGCCAGTTCCCATCGAACAGACCCGCTTGATCAAGGGTGATGCTAAGAGTGCCAGCATCTCTGCGGCCAGCATCGTGGCCAAGGTCGTCCGGGACCATTTGATGGTGATGTATGACCAAGTCTATCCCGGCTATGATTTCGCGGATAATATGGGTTATGGGACGGCCAAACACCTCGCTGGGCTAGCGACTTACGGGGCGACGCCGATTCATCGCCAATCTTTTTCGCCCGTTCAAAACGCCAGCCGTCATTAAAGACGTAACTACTCTGTATCAGCAGTCCGCCGTTCATGCAATTAACGGTTCGGACTGACTCAGAGGAGTGGCAAACATGCAACTACGTAGTTTATTAATTCGGCTTCAACTGGCTCACGGCATCGGTTATGCTGGGATGGTGCGAGTGCTCCAGGCTTGTCGACGACGGCAAACGGTGGTGACCGACCCACAACAGCTCAGTCAGATTGCCCAGCTAACGGCTAGTCGCCGGTCCCGGTTTATCGCGGATTGGCAAGCGGCTGACTTTCAGCACCGCTTAAAACGGCACGCCCAGGTCGATATTTTGACGATTTTGGATGCCGATTATCCACCCGCCTTACTGGAAGGCTACCAACCACCACTCGTGTTATTTTTGCGTGGCCACCGGGAGCTATTAGCGAGTCGCCAATTAGCGGTGGTCGGGGCCCGGCAAGCAACGGGCTATGCTGAACGGGCGGTCAAGCACTTACTAGCACCATTGGCGACAGACCCGGTGACGATCGTGAGTGGTTTGGCCAAGGGGGCGGATGGATTAGCTCACCGCGCCGCCTTACAATTCCACTTACCAACGATTGCGGTCATCGGGACGGGACTAGATATTAGTTACCCCCGTCAACACTCGGAATTGCAAGAACAAATCGCCCGAGCTGGTTTAGTAGTCAGCGAGTACCCTTTAGGCGTTGGTCCGGAACCATACCACTTTGTTGCCCGCAATCGTATAATCGCCGGTCTGTGTCAAACGCTGATTGTGGTGGAAGCCCAGGCCCACTCGGGTAGCTTGATTACTGCCAACATAGCGTTACAGAACAATCGTAACGTGCTCGCAGTACCTGGACCAATCGACGCGCCGTACTCGGTTGGCTGCAATGAATTGATCGTCGCGGGAGCCAAACCAGTCTTAAATTCGCGACATATAATAGAAGAGTTTTTACCAAAAATTTGACAAGCCGTTTTTTTTGAAATATGATTACAGGGATTTCTTAAAGTGATATTTATAATAATGATAACGAAACCTGTAAGGAGCTGATCGAGTGGCTGCAAGTACAACGAAAGCCAAACCGGCGGCAAAGCGGAAAACCGCAACTAAGACCGCTACTAAGCGGAAAAGCAAAACTCCCGCTAAAAAATTAGTGATTGTGGAATCACCTTCCAAAGCAAAAACGATTGAAAAGTATTTAGGCCGTTCTTATAAGGTCGTTGCTAGTCTGGGCCATATTCGGGATTTACCGAAGAGCAAGATGGGCGTCGACGTTGATAATGAATACGAACCGCACTATATTTCGATTCGTGGTAAGGGCGATGTGATCAAGAGTTTACGGAAAGAGGCCAAAAAAGCTAAAGCCGTCTACCTCGCATCTGACCCGGACCGTGAAGGAGAAGCGATTGCCTGGCACTTGTCCTATTTATTGGGCTTGGACCCTAAGGACAAGAACCGCGTCGTGTTCAATGAAATTACCAAGGATACGGTCAAAAATGCGTTCAAAGAACCACGTTCGATCGATATGGACCTGGTGGATGCGCAACAAGCCCGGCGAATTTTAGACCGGCTAGTCGGGTATTCAATCAGTCCATTGTTGTGGAAAAAAGTCAAAAAGGGCTTATCGGCGGGCCGGGTCCAGTCGATTGCCCTAGACTTGATTATTCAACGTGAAAATGAAATTAAAGCGTTCAAGCCGCAAGAATACTGGACGATCGACAGTGAGTTCCAGAAAGGCCGTTCCAAGTTTATGGCCAGTTTTTATGGCACTCACGGTAAGAAGCAAGCCTTAGACGATAACGACGCTGTTCAGAAGATTCTGGGCCAACTTGACCGTCAAGGTGACTTCAATGTCGTGAAGGTCGTTAAGAAGGAACGCAAACGGTTCCCAGCCCCGCCATTTACGACCTCAACCATGCAACAAGATGCGAACCGTAAGTTGAACTTCCGAACCCGAAAGACAATGATGGCGGCACAGCAATTGTATGAAGGTATCAACGTTGGTGGTAAGGAAGGCAGCGTTGGGCTGATCACTTACATGCGGACTGACTCGACGCGGATCTCTTCGATTGCCAAACACGAAGCTTCCCAGTTCCTGCATAAGGAATACGGCGCTGAATATGCGGCCACCAAGCCAGTCAAGGGCAAGTTGCCAGAAGGCGCGCAAGATGCCCATGAAGCGATTCGGCCATCTTCCGTCTTCCGGACCCCGGCTAGCATCAAGGACTATTTGACTAAGGACCAATTCCGCTTATACCAATTGATTTGGTCGCGGTTTGTGGCTAGTCAGATGACGCCAGAAGTGCTCGACACGATGGCGGTTACGATCGACCAAAATGACGTCCAGTTCCGTGCTAATGGGTCCAAGACTAAGTTCGCGGGGTTCACGAAGATCTATGATAAGACTGAAAAGAACAACGTCTTACCCGATTTGAATGAAGGCGACGTGGTCAAGTTATCTAAGACTGACCCCCAACAACACTTTACTCAGCCACCAGCACGTTATTCTGAAGCCAACCTGATCAAAGCGTTGGAAGAAAACGGTGTCGGCCGGCCATCAACCTACGCCCCAACGCTGGATACGATTCAACGCCGCTACTACGTGAAGTTAGAAGCCCGGCGATTCGTCCCAACTGAACTGGGTGAAATCGTCAATGACATCATTCAGGAATACTTCCCAGATGTCGTTAACGTCGGTTTTACCGCCAGTTTAGAAGAACAGTTGGATGCCACGGAAGAAGGCAAGGAGAACTGGGTCAAAGTCGTGGATAGTTTCTATAAGCCGTTCTCTAAAGAGGTTGCGACGGCCGAAGAAAGTATGGAAAAGATCCAGATCAAAGACGAATTGGCCGGCTTCAATTGTGATATCTGTGGCGCCCCAATGGTCGTTAAGATGGGCCGTTACGGCAAGTTCTTTGCTTGCTCACGCTTCCCAGATTGTCGCAATACGAAGCCAATCGTCAAGGAAATCGGGGTCGTTTGTCCGCAATGTAAGCAGGGTCAAGTCATCGAACGGAAGTCGAAGAAGAACCGGATTTTCTACGGTTGCTCACGCTTCCCTGACTGTGACTTTGTCTCGTGGGACAAACCAGTTGGTCGCGATTGTCCAAAGGATGGTCACTACTTGGTCGAAAAGAAGGTCAAGGGTGGCAAACAAGTCTTGTGTCCAAATGGCGATTACAAAGAAAATGTACAAAAGTAAGGATTTTGAAAAGGTCATCTGCGGATGATCTTTTTTTGCGAGCTGAATATGAACGATTTGTGTTTAATGATGATTATTGTTTGCAATATCACGAGAATAGCAGGTGTTTTCTCGGTAAAACACTTGCCACGAACAATTAAAGTTCGACTTTTAGTGAATTGAATCGCTCGCAACGTTTATGACCAGCCAGCGTGATTGCTTGTATTCAGCTAGCTTCTCAGGTATGATGACTTCAATACTATCAACGGTATGATCACTAAGAAAAGAGGAATTCTGGATGGCATCAACACCAACAGTAAACGTTATCGGCGCCGGACTAGCAGGTTCGGAGGCCGCTTGGCACATCGCCAATATGGGCGTCAACGTTCGTTTATACGAAATGCGCCCAAGCAAAATGACTCCCGCACACCACACGGCACAATTCGCGGAGTTAGTCTGCACCAACTCATTACGTGCGAACCAACTCGCTAATGCGGCGGGACTTTTGAAAGCTGAAATGCGGCAAATGGATTCAATCGTCATGCAAGCGGCTGAACATCACGCCGTGCCAGCCGGGGGCGCGTTAGCCGTCGACCGTGATACGTTCTCAGCTGAGATTACTGAAGCGATTACCGCGTTACCAAATGTCGAAATTATTAATGAAGAAATCACCATTTTACCAGATGGCATCACCGTGGTGGCGACCGGGCCATTAACGGCGGCCTCACTAGCGAAGTCGATCCAAGCTTTCAATGACGAAGACGACCTGCACTTCTTTGATGCGGCTGCGCCAATTTTGACTAAAGATTCGATCGATATGGATAAGGTTTATCTGAAGTCACGTTATGACCGTGGCGAAGCGGCTTACCTGAACTGCCCAATGACGGAAGAAGAATTCAATGTCTTCTACGACGCTTTGATCCATGCGGAAATGGCAGAAGCCCATGACTTTGAAAATTCGGATGTCTTCGAAGGCTGCATGCCAATCGAAGTCATGGCTCAACGCGGTCGTCAGACGATGCTGTTCGGACCGCTTAAGCCGGTGGGGTTGGAAGATCCAAAGACCGGGAAGCAGCCGTTCGCTGTTGTTCAATTACGCCAAGACGATGCGACAGGGGCCCTGTACAACATCGTGGGTTTCCAGACGCATTTAAAATGGGGCGAACAAAAACGGGTCTTCTCGTTGATCCCAGGCCTGGAAAACGTCGAATTTGTCCGCTATGGTGTCATGCATCGCAATACCTTCATGAAGTCACCGAAACTGTTGTTACCAACGTATCAGACACAACAACGGGCTGATCTGTTCTTTGCGGGGCAAATGACTGGTGTGGAAGGTTACATTGAAAGTGCGGCAAGTGGGATCGTCGCCGGGACCAACGCGGCTCGTTTAGCCCTCGGACTGGAACCCCTAGTTTTCCCAACGGATACGATGATGGGTGCAATGGCCCATTACATTACGCATACCAATGCGAATAATTTCCAGCCGATGAACGCTAACTTTGGAATTATGCCGAAATTAAGTCAACGGATTCGCGACAAGCGTGAGCGCAACACGGCGATTTCAGAACGCGCGTTAGCTGATTTGGCAACGTTCAAAGACGAAACCTTGACCGTTAATAACTAATCATTAATATTTGCACCTAATTATCAGGGCGCATAATTGTGTTTTCCTCCATACTTTGCTAAAGTAGCAACGTATGGAGGTTTTTGTATGGAGACAGATTATTTGGCCCTTTTTTTGAAATACGTGCGGGTCGAACGGCAATATTCAGAAGAGACCGCCGCAGCTTACCGGGAAGATATTCAAGCTTTTAATGATTTCTTAACGGCAAACGGCGGCGCGAAAGCGTATACTGAAGTTGACCGGTTGGATGTCAATGTTTATTTGAGTCACCTATATGACCGGCATTTGACGCGGAATTCGATTGCTCGTAAAGTGTCAAGCTTACGGTCGTTCTATAACTTTTTAGTTAAGAACGATTTAGCGCAATTGAATCCGTTTGTCTACGTGCAACTAAAAAAACACGCCGCGCGCTTACCCCGGTTCTTTTATCAAAAAGAATTGGACGTGCTCTTCAAAACCGTCTATGCGGATGACAGTATCATGGGCGCTCGTAATGCCGCCTTGCTTGAAGTCTTGTACGGGACTGGTATCCGGCTGAGTGAATGCGTCGATCTGCAATTAAGCGACATCGACTATGACCTCAAAATGATGTTGATTCGTGGGAAGGGCGACAAGGAGCGTTACGTGCCATTTGGCCGTTACGCTGCCGCCGCCCTGCAACACTATCAAACTGTCTGTCGGCAACCTGTGATGGAAAAGTATGGTCAGACCCATCAAACCGTGTTTATCAACCGGCACGGGGGCCCAATCACGGGCGGTGGCATCGAATACGTGCTTAATCAAATCGTGAAAAAGAGCAGTTTGACGGCGGATATTCATCCGCATATGTTGCGGCATACGTTTGCGACCCAGATGCTGAACAATGGGGCGGATCTCCGGACCGTACAAGAACTATTGGGGCATACGAGCTTGTCGACGACGCAAATATACGCGCACGTGACTAAGGAACACTTACAACAAGATTATCGTCAATTTTTCCCACGAGCCACGCGGGAATCGACAAAGGAGACTGAACATGACAACGAAATTTGAAGCAACAACGATCTGTGCCGTTCGTCAAAACGGCCATAATGCTATGGCTGGTGATGGCCAAGTGACGATGGGTGAAAAAGTCGTCATGAAGGGGACGGCGCACAAGGTCCGTCGTATTTACAATGACCAAGTTGTCGTTGGCTTTGCGGGCAGTGTCGCGGATGCTTTTAACCTCGAAGATCGTTTTGAAAAGAAACTCAACGAATTTTCTGGTAACTTACAACGGGCTGCCGTTGAATTAGCACAGGAATGGCGTAGCGACCAAGCCCTCCAAAAATTGGAAGCTTTGTTGATCGTTATGAACAAAGACGACATGCTACTGGTTTCAGGGAGCGGTGAAGTCATTACGCCGGATAACGACGTGCTGGCCATCGGTTCTGGTGGTAACTTTGCCTTAGCAGCGGCGCGGGCAATGCAGTTGCATGCCAAGGACATGAGCGCAAAAGAAGTTGCTGAAGCAGCGATCCACATCGCTGGTGACATCGATATCTTTACGAACCATAACGTTATTTCAGAAACCTTGTAAGGTGGGAGGAAACTCATGGAAGAAATCAATAAGACACCCAAACAAATCGTCGCTGCGCTGGACAACTATGTGATTGGTCAAGGCCAAGCTAAGAAAGCCGTTGCCATCGCTTTGCGCAACCGTTATCGGCGGATGGAACTGTCTGCTGAAATGCAAGAAGAGATCACACCTAAAAACATGCTGATGATTGGACCAACCGGGGTCGGTAAAACGGAAATTGCGCGGCGGTTAGCTAAAATCGTGCACGCGCCTTTCGTCAAGGTCGAAGCGACCAAGTTTACTGAAGTCGGCTATGTTGGTCGTGACGTGGAATCGATGGTGCGTGACCTCGTTGACGTCGCAATTGAAATGGAAAAGCAACAAGCTTATTCTGGCGTTCGGGCCAAGGCGGTCCAAGCTGCGGATAAGCGCCTCGTTAAGCTGTTAGTGCCCGCACAAAAGAAACAGGCCAAGCAAAACGGCAATGAATTCCAAAACATGATGAACATGTTTACCCAGATGCAGAATGGCCAAACACCGGACATGAACGAATCATCGAACGAAGAAGTGACGGATGATGTTCGTAACCAACGCTTATCCGTGGCTGATCAGCTCAAGAGCGGTCGCTTAGAACAATCCGAAGTCACGATTGAAATGGATGATCCACAACAGGCTGCTGCTGGTAGCAATAACATGTTGGGCCAAATGGGCATCGACTTGGGTGATAGCTTAGGTGCCTTAATGCCGAAGAAGCGCATCAAGCGGACAATGCCAGTTGCAGAAGCTCGTGAGATCTTAGTGCGTGAAGAATCTGAAAAATTAGTCAATAATGCGGATATTTATCACGACGCGATTGTCCGTGCCGAAAATACCGGGATTATTTTTATTGATGAAATTGATAAGATTACCAAGGGCGGCCAACAGGGTTCTGGTGAAGTTTCACGTGAAGGCGTTCAACGCGATATCTTACCAATCGTTGAAGGTTCTCAAATCTCAACCAAATACGGGCCAATCAACACTGATCACATCCTGTTTATTGCTTCTGGTGCCTTTGCCGAAAGTAAGCCTAGTGATCTGATTGCTGAATTACAGGGTCGTTTCCCAATTCGGGTCGAACTTGACGACTTGAGCCAAGCAGACTTCGTTAAGATTTTAACGGAACCGAAGAACGCGTTGATCAAACAATATATTGCCTTGATCGGTACAGACAATATCAAGGTGACCTTCACGATCGAAGCGATTGAAGCCATTGCCTCGATCGCCTACAAGGTCAACCATGAGACGCAAAATATCGGTGCGCGGCGTTTGCATACCATTCTTGAAAAATTGCTTGAAGAATTGCTGTACGAAGGCCCAGATATGGAAATGGGTGAAGTGACGATCACGGAAAATTACGTTAACGAGCGTATCGGCAATATTGCACAGGATAAGGACCTTAGTCGCTATATCTTATAATATAATCAAAGGGGGCGTTGACACGGATGACAGTCGTATTAAAGAATCAATATCTGACCGTTTCAATCAATGAAGCGGGGGCCGAATTAAGTAGTGTAAAGTCAAATGATGGCATCGAATATATGTGGCAAGCGGATAAGAAATATTGGGGACGGCATGCACCCGTCCTGTTTCCAATCGTCGGCCGCTTGAAAGATGACCAGTATACCGTTGCCGGTCAAGCTTATCACATGGGCCAACATGGTTTTGCACGGGACAACGATTTCTCCGTCGTGAACCAAACGGACACGACGGCAACCTTGGAATTGACTGATACCAGTGCAACCCGGGCGATGTACCCGTATGCATTTCGGTTACGTCTGATTTATACGTTGACGGATCATGAATTGACCGTTAACTATAACGTGCATAATCCAGCCAACCAGGAATTGCTATTTGCAGTCGGGGGACATCCCGCTTTTAATGTGCCGCTAGCGGATCCTAATGGGGACTTGGCGGATTACCGGATTCGAGTGGCGCCACGCCAAGTTTACTCACATATTCCATTGAAGGCACCGCTGAATGATGCGGCCAATGCGGATGAGTTAGATTTGACGAAACCACTTGAACTGAACCGCGAATTGTTCAAAGATGATGCCGTTATTTTGGCTCTAGATCATCATGAGACGACTTTAATGCTGGAAACGGATTTAGATGATCATGGGGTGGCGATGACGATTGAAGACGCACCGTACGTCGGCATGTGGTCACCATACCCCGCAGAAGCGCCATTCGTCTGCTTAGAGCCATGGCGGGGCATCGCGGATAACGTGGACAGCGATGGCCAATTAAGCCATAAGATGGGCATTAATCGCCTTGGTTCGAATAAGACGTTTGATGCGAAATATGACATTAGTTTCTTTTAGCAAAGTTAGATAACGCACTAAAAAGACCAACGAATCTCAATTTGTTGGTCTTTTTAGTGTGGCATGACAATCAAGTATACTGTAACTTCTTACTTTAACTAAAATTAAAAAACAACTCAAAAACACAGCACCTAGCTTACCACGTGCAAAACAAAAAGGCCACACGCAATTGTGTGACCTTTAAATCCTAATTTATTTGCGATTAGCGCGTTGCTGGCGGCGCCAACCAATCCCAAAATGGACCAGTGACTCAGTCCCGTTTTTAATTCGAGCAATGTTGCTGCGATGCCGGTAAAAAATGAAGCATGTCAGGACAAGTGCCACCACGGAAAGTAGCCAGTCTTGATAATAAAAGATGGCAATTAAGGTGACGATTGGAAATGCCGTCATACTGGCGACACTCACCATACTGGTTGTGTAGACTAAGATGAACATGATGACACTCGCAATCAGGAAGAACTCCCAATTGTAGGCAAGCAGAATACCGGCACTGGTTGCGACGGCTTTACCGCCCTTGAAGCCAATGTAAATCGAAAAGGTGTGCCCCAGGATGGCGGCTAATCCGATCAAAAGGGTGTAGCGATTAGCCATATGAAATAAGAGCGTCGGTTGAAGTGCTGCAATTGTGCCTTTCAAGAT
Source organism: Lactiplantibacillus sp. 7.2.4 (assembly GCF_018991185.1). NCBI lineage: Bacteria > Bacillati > Bacillota > Bacilli > Lactobacillales > Lactobacillaceae > Lactiplantibacillus > Lactiplantibacillus sp. 7.2.4. The sequence continues at coordinate 7,343 of NZ_JAGYGS010000012.1, read as the reverse complement.
GTCCATTGCCATGACGATCGTCCCAGCAGTCGGCCCTAACACGCGATACGTATTGGTCGTGCCAATATTGCCGCTTCCAGCTAAGCGGATATCAGTTTGAAAGAATAGCTTGCCAATGATGACACCCGAAGGAATCGAGCCGATTAAGTAGGCAACGATCAGCATAATTAATGTTTTCAAAATTGGTTCCTCCTGCAATAGAATCACTCAATATTTTAGCATTCTTTTGATGATTGTGGGACTAAATCGATTTAAAAAAATAATAGAATGTGCTGGAATTATGAAAATAAAATGATTTTTTGATAATTTTTAATTGGATAAATGCCGGTGATTCAGGCTTTTAAAGCGCCTACAGCCAAATTAGCCGCGCATTTTAAGAACTTGTCGTGAATCACAATAAGTTTATTCATTGAACTGGCGCTTAGAATCAACATGAGGTAAGCTAGTAAGTGGCATTAATTTTATGGCGTGCACGAACATATGTTTGCTAAACGGATTAATTAAGTGTATGCTAACAGATGACAAGCCAGCAGATAAGATTTAAAAAGACAACTGTCGCTTGACAAGTTCAGCATCGGTGGACTATTTTAAAACGGTTACCGTTGCTCGACTGAATGGGACAGATGATAAAATTCAAAAGGAGTTGTGAGAATGGCCAAGAAAAGCCCAAAATATGATGATTCTTCAATCCAGGTGCTTGAAGGATTAGAAGCCGTTCGGAAGCGTCCCGGAATGTATATTGGTTCCACGGACGGCCGCGGACTCCATCACCTAGTTTATGAAATTGTTGATAATGCGGTCGATGAGGCGTTAGCCGGTTATGGGAAAGAGATTAACGTCACGATTCACGCAGATAACAGTATTACCGTCGTTGACCATGGTCGTGGAATGCCAGTCGGGATGCATGCTTCCGGTATTCCAACCCCTGAAGTTATTTTGACGGTCCTCCACGCGGGCGGTAAGTTTGGTCAAGGGGGCTACAAGACGTCTGGGGGCCTTCACGGCGTCGGCGCGAGCGTGGTTAATGCGCTTTCGTCTGAGTTAACTGTCACGATCATCCGTGATGGCTATCGATACGTGGAACACTTTAAGGACGGTGGTCATCCAGTTGGGACCCTTGAAAAGAAGGGCAAGACGAACAAACCAACTGGGACGACGATGACGTTTAAGCCCGATGCCAGCATCTTTACGACGACCGTTTATAATTTTCAGACGTTAGCTGAACGGCTTCGTGAGTCAGCCTTCTTGTTGAAAGGCGTTAAGATCACGTTAACTGACGAACGAGAAAACCAGGAACAAGAACTGGTTTTCCACTACGAAGATGGTATCAAAGCGTTTGTCAGTTACCTCAACGAGGATAAAGATACGCTTGGTGACATCATGTTCTTTGATGGCACTAAAGAAGGCGTGGAAGTGGAAGTCGCCGCACAATACAACGACGGCTACTCCGAAAACTTGTTATCATTCGTTAACAACGTGCGGACGCCAGATGGTGGGACTCATGAAGTTGGGTTCCGGAGCGCCTGGACCAAAGCATTTAACGAATACGCCCGTAAAGTCGGCCTGTTAAAGGATAAGGATAAAAATCTTGAAGGCTCCGACGTGCGTGAAGGGTTATCGGCAGTTATTTCGTTGCGTGTGCCCGAAAATCTACTGCAATTTGAAGGTCAAACCAAAGAAAAACTGGGCACTCCAGAAGCCCGGACGATCGTTGACAATATCGTGAGCGAGCAGTTGCAATTCTTCTTGATGGAAAATGGCGAATTTGCGCAGATGCTGATCCGTAAGTCGACCAAAGCAAGGCAAGCTCGCGAAGCCGCACGCAAAGCCCGCGATGAGAGCCGGAATGGTAAACGCCGTCACAAGCAAGAACGGTTGCTATCCGGAAAGCTAACGCCTGCACAATCCAAGAACGCGAAGAAAAATGAATTGTTCCTCGTCGAAGGGGATTCAGCCGGTGGTTCTGCCAAACAAGGCCGTGACCGTAAGTTCCAAGCAATTTTACCGTTACGTGGTAAAGTGTTAAATACAGAAAAGGCCAAACTGGCAGATATTGTTAAAAATGAAGAAATCAACACGATGATTTACACGATTGGTGCGGGGGTTGGTCCAGAATTCGATATCAAGGCCAGCAACTACGACAAAGTCATCATCATGACCGATGCGGATACCGATGGTGCCCATATTCAAATTCTGTTATTGACCTTCTTCTACAAATACATGCGGCCAATGATCGATGCAGGCAAAATCTACATCGCCTTACCGCCACTGTATCGATTACAGAAGCGGCAGAATAAGCAAATGCGGACCGAATATGCTTGGACCGATGAAGAATTGACACTTAAGACCAAGACGTTCGGCAAGGGCTATGCGCTGCAACGGTATAAGGGTCTTGGTGAAATGAACGCAGAACAACTGTGGGAAACCACGATGGATCCTGAAAAGCGGACGTTGGTACGGGTTCGTATTGACGATGCAGCGTTAGCCGAAAAACGGGTCACGACCTTGATGGGTGATAAAGTGGAACCTCGTCGTAAATGGATCGAAAGTAACGTTCAATTTACGTTAGATGAGGATGGCTCATTACTTGATAATGAAGCCGTTTCATCCGCCCATCAGCAAGCTGACGAAGAGTTAGCACAACAATTAAAGCATTAGAGGAGGTCGTATAATGGCAACAGAACAGCCAAAAATTCAAGAATTAACGCTTGAAGACGTCATGGGCGACCGCTTCGGCCGTTATTCTAAGTATATTATTCAAGAGCGGGCACTTCCTGACATTCGTGATGGCTTAAAACCGGTTCAACGCCGGATTCTATACGCGATGAATCAGGATGGCAATACCTTTGATAAGGCCTTCCGTAAGTCTGCTAAGTCAGTTGGGAACGTCATGGGTAACTTTCACCCCCATGGTGATTCGTCAATTTACGAAGCAATGGTGCGTCTGAGTCAGGATTGGAAGCTACGAGAACCACTCATCGAGATGCACGGGAACAATGGGTCGATGGACGGTGACCCGGCCGCTGCCATGCGGTATACCGAGGCTCGTTTGAGTAAAATTTCGGGTGAAATGCTCCAAGACATCGATAAAAAGACCGTTGATATGGTCCTGAACTTCGATGATACCGAGTATGAGCCAACCGTGCTACCAGCGCGGTTCCCGAACTTATTGGTGAACGGTGCAACTGGGATTTCAGCCGGTTATGCCACTGAAATTCCACCGCACAATCTGAGTGAAGTCATCGACGCGATTTTGTTCTTGATGAATCATCCCAAGGCGAGTCTGGAAGACTTGATGGACTTTGTGAAGGGGCCTGATTTCCCGACTGGCGGGATTATCCAAGGCTTGGCTGGTATCAAGCAAGCTTACGAAACTGGTCGTGGTCGCATCGTTGTCCGGTCGCAGACGAAAATCGTGCCACTCAAGGGTAATAAGTCCCAAATCGAAGTTTCTGAGATTCCTTATGAAGTCAACAAAGCGCAACTCGTTAAGAAAATTGACGAGATTCGCATCTTAAAGAAGATCGAAGGAATTGCTGAAGTTCGCGATGAAAGTGACCGTAAAGGCCTCTCAGTCGTGATTGAATTGAAGCGCGATGTTAACGCGGAAGGTATTTTGACTTACTTGCTCAAAAACACCGACTTGCAAATCACGTATAACTTCAACATGGTGGCTATCTATCATCAACGTCCTGAACACGTTGGACTGAAGACGATTTTATCGGCCTACTTAGAACATCAGCGCGACGTCATCACTCGTCGGACCAAGTTTAACTTGCAAAAGGCAGCTGATCGTCAGCATATCGTTCAAGGGCTGATCAAAGCGATGTCGATTCTGGATCAAGTTATCAAGACGATCCGGGGCAGCAAGGATAAAAAAGACGCCAAGCAGAACTTGGTCAGTCAATTTGATTTCACTGAAATTCAAGCTGAAGCCATCGTCACGATGCAACTATACCGCTTGACGAATACCGACGTGACCCAGTTGGAAAAGGAAGCTGCGGACTTAGCTAAGTCGATTGAAACTTATCAATTGATTCTGGCTGAACCCAAAGAACTCGATAAGGTATTGCGGCGGGAACTAAAGGCCGTTCAAAAAGCCTATCCAACCAGTCGTTTGACCGAAATTCAAAATGAGATTCAAGAGTTGAAGGTCAAAACCGAAGTGGTCATTCCACAAGAAGATGTCGTCGTGATGATTAGTCATGATGGCTATATCAAACGGACTAGTTTACGCTCCTATTCGGCTTCTGAACCTGATGATAATGGACTCAAGGACGAAGATTATCCCATCTATTTGGCTAAGAATAGTACGTTAGACCATTTGATGATGTTCACAAATATGGGCCATCTGATCTATCGGCCAGTCTATGAGATTTCAGATGCCAAGTGGAAAGATACTGGCGAGCATATTTCGCAGACGATTGGGCTTGCGGACAACGAACGCATTACTTGGGTCTACAGTTTTGAAAATCTGAAAGCCACCGGTAAGTTCTTAGTTGCTACTAGTGACGGTTACATTAAACAGACGGCGTTTGCGGACTACACCCCTGGTCGGACGTATAAGACCCGCGCCAGTCAATTTATCAAACTGAAATCAGACGATGCGAGTGTCGTCACGGTCGATTATCTGCCTGCTGCACCAACTGGAACTTTAGTGCTAGTCACGCAACACGGCTATGGCTTACGTTACGATTTAAGTGAAGTGCCAACGATTGGTGCCAAAGCAGTCGGCGTTAAGTCAATGGATCTTCGCGACGATGCCATCGTTCGTGCGACGATTGCCAATGAAACCGACTTGTTAGACATGATTACGCAGCGCGGTTCATTTAAGAAAATGAAGGTCGCAGATATTCCAGTCACCAGTCGTGCACGTCGTGGGGTTCAAGTCTTACGTGAATTGAAGAGTCATCCGCACCGGGTCGCTGATTACGTCTTAGTGGCTGCTGATGCAAGTGGCGTGGCCCTCGATGTCTTGACAGACCGGGGCAAGCACCATTCGATTTTAAGCGATGATCATCCGGTCAGCGCACGGTATTCAAACGGGTCCTTCGTGGTCGATACCGATACAGAAGGGGAACCCGTTGCAATGCAAGTTCACCCAATTCCGTTAACTGTTTAGTTGCCAATGCGAATGCTTGCACGTTAATCCGTATTCGATTAAGATAAAGTTATGGCAATGTAAAAGATTATGAATTAGTTAAGCTTTATTTACCGATAACAACCGCTTGCTTTCACCATGAATCTTGTATAAAATTATAGGTATCATAAGATGGCGATAAGAAGAAAGGATCAGGTAAAATTCATGAAGACAACTCAAGAAAGTATTTTCTCCTCGAAAACGTTAACGTATTTCTTGCAATTAGCCGAAACAATGAATTACACACAGGCTGCTCAAATTTTGGGTATTACGCAACCAGCGTTGACGCAACAAATTAAAAAGTTGGAACGCACGGTTGGGGCCCCATTATTCTATTCAGTGGGTAAGAAGTTACGACTCTCTGATGCGGGTTACACCATGTTAAATGCCACACACAGTATTTACGATGTCCTGAACAAAGCGACCGACGAGATTCAACAAACGACCAGCGCCACCCAAGGAACGATTAATATTGGGGTGCTGGCTTCAATTGAAGATCACGTGTTTGAAGACTTTGCAATCAAGTATTATGAAGCCAATCCAAATGTCATTATTTCGCTACACATGTTGACCCGCAAAGAAATTTGGGAACGACTAGAAAATAACCGCATTGATTTGGCCGTCATGTATTTGCCTGACGAAAGCATTAAAAACTGGAAGCCATACCAATCGAAGAAGATTATTCAAGACGAATTGCTCTTCATTTCGGGTGACCCCAAGTTAGCTAAGAAGAAGCGGATCAAGTTCAAGGATACGACGCTCAGTCCATGGGTCACTTATCCAGAGAACTACTATTTGGATCAAGTGGTGAAGGAATCCTACAAGAACCAGCTCGCTGATTTACCAACTGCAGCAGCTCGGTTCACGACACCACAACAGATCTACCGGTTCGTTGCGGCAACGACCAACACGAACACGGCATTACCAAATTCATTCATGGTTGCGAACCCAGCGACTGACAAGTTACACACGCTGTCATTTGAACCAGCAATCAAGTTTGATTTGAACTTCGTCTTCCGTAAAGATAAGGACCAAATTCCACGGATCAAGAACTTCTTGGACGAATTTGATGCTTACTTACGGGCTGAAGATTATATTTCACGGTTACAAAAAATTAATCAAAAATAAGTTTTAAGGGAGTTTTGTGCTAATGAGTAAGGAATTAATTTTTGGACACCAAAATCCTGATACCGACGCAATCGTGGCGGCAAAGGCATTCTCATATTTCGAAAATAAAATGGGTGCGGATACTGAAGCCGTTGCATTGGGCGAACCCAATGAAGAAACCCAATTTGTTTTGGATCACTTTGACGAACCAGCACTGCGGGTCATCACTAAAGCTAGTGACGAAGTTGATAGTGTCATGCTTGTTGACCACAACGAACCACAACAAAGTGTCAGTGATATTGCCGACGTTACGGTGAGTCACGTGGTTGATCATCACCGGATCGCCGGTTTTGAAACCGCACAACCATTATTCTATCGTGCCGAACCACTTGGCTGCTGCAGCACGGTTATCTACAAGCTGTTCCAAGAAAACGACATTGAAATTCCTGCTAAGTTGGCCGGTTTGATGCTTTCTGCCATCATCTCCGACACCTTATTATTGAAGTCACCAACGACGACTGAAACTGATGTCGCCGTGGTTAAGGACTTAGCTAATATTGCTGATATCGATTATGAAACTTACGGTTTAGCAATGCTTAAGGCTGGGACTAACCTTGATAGCAAGTCAGAAAAAGAATTAATCGATGCCGATGCTAAGTCATTTGAAATGGCTGGTTCAACGGTACGTGTCGCTCAAATCAACACGGTTGATTTAGATGATGTTTTCAAGCGTCAAGCAGCCTTAGAAGATGCTGCTAAAGCTGAAAATGCCAGTGACGGCTATGACTTGTTCTTGATCCTTGCCACTAACATTTTAGATAGCAATTCCGAATTGTTAGTCGTTGGGGGCCCAACAGAACCCGTTGAAAAGGCCTTTGGTAAGACGATTGCCAACAATCGTTTAAGCTTACCAGGTGTCGTTTCACGGAAGAAGCAAGTTGTCCCACAATTAACGGACGCATTCAACGCCTAAGCTAATCGGGATAAAATCTGAATAGTGACTAAAGAAGCTGCCAGTTTTGGGAGCTTCTTTTTTGCAGTGCGCCCGGCATGGGTGATAACTAGGCGGTGCAAGTCCGCTGTGGGCCGTAGTAGT